>JALQVX010000054.1 GCA_023263555.1 Crocinitomix sp. | reverse complement strand
ATTATCATCAATGAAACAAACGATTTTTCCATCCAATCCGGCTTCTTTTTCTAATGTGTGTTTAGTGATCACACCATAAATACCCGCTCCGTAGATCACAGTCGGAATCATTTCTTTCTCCGTCTTCAATTCTTCGATATACACTAATTTTATTGTAATTCGGAACACCAATAAGAAGAAAATGCAGACGAAATATTCTGCCATGATAATCGAACTTGGAAATAAAAAGTGACTGTCCCACCAAACATATTTGAGCGCAGATACCACAATCATTATAAATGTTCCAAGGGTCACTGATAGCGCTATTCTTTTGATGTCTTCCGTACTTGTGTGTCTAACAATGCCTCTGTACGTTTTAAAATAGATAAAGGCGAGTCCTCGAATCGCTATAAAAAAAGGGATTCCTCGTTGGAAAATAATCAACTCTTCTTCATAGGGTAGGTTCGTTGAATCGAACCGAATGAAATAGGCGACTAATAAAGCAATGACACTTATGAAGATATCCACTCCAAAAATGATCCACCTGGGGGTATTTTGTTTCGGTAAAAGAATCACAGTGTACTATAAATTTCGCTCATTACTAGTAATACGCAAAGAAACGAAAAAGGATAGGGAAATCATCCATTTTGTGTGATAATCTTATAATACGGTTTCTTACGGAAGGCAATTTTTATTCGTTCGACAGGTTTAATTTACCTCTAATACTTAATGGAATACTAAAGTCTCCCGTATTTGCCTCCTGTATCAATGAGTCGTCGTGAGAAATTTCCAATTTTCCCAACTCTGTTTCAGTTTGGTGCTGATTACATTCTGTTGAAGTGCTGTCTGTTTCTACCCATTCCATTTCGCCGACCGTTTGTTCTTGACTAGGGATGTTTTCGCATCCTGTAAAGAGTGTTAAACCAAAAGCTAGGGTGCATGCCCAAAGAAACTTCGATCTAAAGGTTGTGACGGATTGATTTTCCCAGCTTGTAAATGCGTCATAACCTTCTTCTAATTGCACGCTTAGAAAATTACCGCAGAGTTTTTCACCGGTATTCGCCATGAGAATTGAACGAATTTCAGCATTCGTTTTTTTTTGTAAAATCAATGACGTCTTTATTACAAACTGCACAAAATGCCCCTTTTTCCGTTGGCGTCATGGATTGCCAATCTTCGTGACAGGGGGAAGGAATGGAAATTTTCATCTTTTTACTTTTTTATACAAGATAAGACAATAAAGGTTCGGTTGATTACCAATACCCCACCTGAACAACCTTTCGAATCCCGTTGTTTTCAATGAGGATATAATATTCGCCATTCTCATATTCATTCAGTGGGAAATGAATTTCACGCTGTCCTGCCTTTAAATGGATATAGTCTGAATAGATCCAATTCTCCTCTCCTTTTTTTATGATTTTAAGTCTAATAGCTGTGGCATCTAGCGTGTTTGAATTGAAAATCAAAACATCCTCTTCAATGAAAAATGTTAATTTGAGATCGTTGATGAGAATTAAGTTACTTGCCGCTGCATCTTCTAGCAGTTTTTCACGTTCTGATTTTAACGTATAAAGAGGATCTGAAACGACCGAAACAGCCGGCGGTGGAGGTGTTATTGGAATGAAAGTTCCAACCATAAACCCACTGACATAAATTTCTAATTCTTCAAAAGTATGCTGATAATCCAATTCAATTTTAGGTGGATCAAATGTGAGCAATTCAAATTCTGGTTGCAGTTCAAGCGGTTGCGTGTCATCACAAATAAATTCATCTTTTGGTTCGAGTTGAATGAATTGGGGTTGAATCAAGGCCTCATCTGCTTCTTGTCCTTTCGCGTTAAAGTTAAACACGAGAATAAAACTAAAAAGGAAAGCGTATTTTAATTGTTTGCGAAGTGAAAGCGAATTAAACTATTCTAAAAAATTCAGTTCGTCCAATTGATAGCCAAAAATTCGGACGCAGGGTTCCGACTTAGTGGCCAATTCAGCTTTAATTTCACTCGATTTAAGCGAAGAACAATCTAAGACTTCTTTGGAACAAACCCTACAAAATGCACCTTGTTCGGTAGCAGTCATTTTATTCCAATCTTCAGAACAGGGTTTGGGAATGGTGAAGTAGATTGGTTTCATGTGCTTGGTTATAAGTGATACATCTGAAGTCAATTAATACGTAAGAAAAGTGTGTAACGATTTATCGTAATTCGTTAATTGAATCGTATAGGTTCCCGTTTCCAAATTAAACAAGGCTTGTCTGAGTTCGTTTGCTCCTTTTTGCACGCGAATGAAATCGGCGTAAACGAGTTCATGTTGTTCGTTATAGATTCTCAATTCAACTTTTTCAGTTATTTTGCCTTGAATGGAAACGATTAACGCTTCCTCTTCTATTCTAAATTGATATAGATTGCGATTCAAACTGAGAAAAGAGGCACCTTCATTGTCTGTGAAAACGGCACCACCAATGGATATTGGTATCGTTTCAATTTCTTGCCGCGGTATTCCTACAAATTTAACATCATCTACCTGCATTATGATAGGCACTTCCGAGTTAATGATGACCGTTGGTGCGCAATAAGAAGAATCTATTTTTGAGGAGTCGATCGCAAGGGGCTCAATGTGTTGTGGGAATTTAGTTGTGTCCGATTCTTGTGCCGTTCCATTGAATTGAAAAACAAAGACAAAAGTCAGGAGAAAAAGATGATTAATTTGTTTTCGCAAGGTGAGCGAATTTAACCATTCCATCCAGTTCATTTCATCCAATTGATGCCCGAGCACGCGAATACATGGATCCGACTTGGTTGCCATCAAGGCTGGAATTTCAGCCGTTCGAATACGCGTCAGGTCCACGACCTCTTTGGTGCATTTTGTGCAAAAAGCGCCTTGCTCAGTTGCATCCATTTTATTCCAATCTTCCGAGCAAGGAACAGGAATGCTAAGGTATTTTGGTTTACGAATCTTCATCATTTAAGTGGAGGATAGGTTATTTTTATCTCCTCCGATTCCAATGCATTAGACAGCTGTATCGTGTATTCACCCGCCACATAATTCATCAAAGAATAAGGGATTTCAACGTATCCTTTTTCTACTCGAATAGATGCGCAATATTTCAAATTCCATAAATCGTCATAAATTCTAATTTCAACTTTATCAACCTGCTTGCCAGTTACGGCTAATTTTAATTGATTCTCAATGATGGTAAATAAATAGGTGTTACGATTCAATTCAACAGCCATCAATGGGTTGAAGATAATCGTGTCTCCCATCAGAAAATAATCAGAAGTGTACTCTGTAGGCTGAATTGTTTCGACAGTCAATTCGTATGATTCGGGCGATACGCCCATGAGATGTTCTTCATTGTCATCTCTCAAGAGGCTTGTTTGATCCGCTCGATATTCTCTATGGATTATAACCGGCTCAGCTTGGTATGTTTTTGCCGTATCAATTGAGGGCAATTGCGTTTTTAGCGTATCTGTGGGATTGTCTGTCTGCGCCTTTGCATTGAATTGAAAAACGAGTATGAACGCAAAAAGAAAGGCATAATTTAATTGTTTCTTCAAGGAGAGCGAGTAAAACCATTCGATCCAATTCATTTCATCAATCTGTCGCTTTAATATCCGTATGCAAGGATTTGATTTTGAGCGAATGACATCCTTGATAGTGGATGTTTTGACGTGCGTTAAATCAACTACTTCTTTCGAGCATTGCTCGCAAAATGCACCTTGTTCAGTGCCATCCATCTTATTCCAGTCTTCAGAACAGGGTTTTGGTATGGTGAAGTAGTTCGGCCGCATATAGGGCTAAACGAAAAAAAAGTTCACATGATTGCTTCATGTGAACTTTTTTAACAATAAGATAACAAAGCGATTCAATCGCTCCTACAGTTGTTTTAATTCCGCAATTGTTGCAGACGGATCAGGCGAATTGAAAACGAAGCTTCCTGCAACGAGTGCATCAGCGCCTGCTTCAACTAATCTACGACCGGTTTCTGTATTCACACCACCGTCAATTTCGATTAACGTTTTTGCCCCTTTTTCTGTAATAAGTGCTCTTAATTTACGCGTTTTTTCAATTGCGGCTTCGATAAATTTCTGCCCACCAAAACCGGGATTAACCGACATAATGAGGACTAAATCCAAGTCGTTTATTACTTCCTCTAAAACCGAAACCGGCGTATGTGGATTTAAAGCAACCCCCGCTTTCATATCTTCAGCTTTAATCGCCTGAATAGTCCGGTGCAAATGCGGGCATGCTTCATAGTGAACCGTCAAATAGGCTGCGCCTGCTTCAGCAAATGCAGTGATATACTTGTCGGGATTGACGATCATCAAATGAACGTCCAACGGTTTAGTTGCATGCTTAGCAACTGCTTTCACTGAAGGCAGTCCAAAGGATAAATTCGGCACAAAACTGCCATCCATCACGTCAACATGAAACCAGTCGGCTGCGCTATTGTTAATCATTTCCACATCTCTTTGCAAATTTGCAAAATCGGATGCGAGTAGGGAAGGGGATATTATTGTCATAATCTGTCTGAATTATCCTAATAAGTTAATAATTTGCTCGGCCAGTTCAGTGCCAATGCGATCTTGAGCTTCAACTGTTGCCGCACCGATATGTGGCGTTGAAGCGATCTTTTCGTTTTCTAATAAATCAATGCGTGGATTTGGTTCGTTTTCAAAAACATCCAATGCGGCAGCTCGAACCTTACCTGATGCTAATCCTTCGATTAGCGCTGACTCATCAATTACGCCACCGCGAGCCGCGTTGACCAAAATCACACCCTCTTTCATTTTTGAAATGAGTTCTTCATCAATAACCGCTTTTCCGCCGGCTTGTTTGGGAACATGGAAAGAGATATAATCTAATTCACCAATCAATTCATTCAAGTTATTGGTTGGTGTTATTGTCACTTCTAATGCGCCTACACCTGCTATTTGCAACGGAATTTTAACAGGATTCACTTGCATGTCTATCGCTTTGACCTGCATTCCAACACCTAATGCGTAAGAAGCTAAGGCTTGTCCAATTCGCCCAAACCCGACAATTCCGATAGTTTTTCCACGTAATTCTTGTCCTTTTCCGTATCGTTTTTTCAAACTAGCAAATTCTTGATCGCCTTTATGCGGCATCATGCGATAAGACTGATGTAAATCACGCGAAAGAGCAAATAAATTCCCCATCACCATTTCTGCAACAGATTGAGAAGACGCTCCCGGTGTATTAATAACATGAATACCTTTCGAGCGGGCATAATCAACATCAATATTGTCCATACCAACACCGCCACGACCGATTAATTTCAATCCTGGACAGGCATCAATTAAATCTTGACGAACAGTGGTTGCACTTCTCACCAATAATCCCACGTAATTTTCGGAATTAATTGTTTCAATCAGTTCCGCTTGAGGAATCGTCACTGTACTTACCGTATATCCTCCTGCTTCTAGGGCTAGAATGCCTGATTTCGAGATTCCGTCGTTTGCTAATATTTTTTTACTCATCATTTTATGCGTTTTCCGCTGCGAATTTTTTCATTACATCTACCAGAACCTGAACAGATTCAATTTCCAATGCATTGTACATGGATGCACGATATCCACCAACATCTCTATGTCCTTTAAGTCCAACTATTCCAGCGGCGGTCCATGCTTTATTAAAACCCTCTGTATGCGATTCATCAGTGAGTACAAAAGTGGCATTCATATTTGATCGATCTTCTTTTGCCGTTGTGCCTCTAAACAAAGGGTTCGCATCAATTTCATTGTACAATAAATCCGCTTTCGCTTGATTTCGTTTTTCCATAGCTTCAACCCCTCCATTCTTAACCAAATATCTCAAGTTTAACATGGAAACATAAACTGAAAAAACCGGAGGTGTATTAAACATTGACTCTTTTTTAGCGTGTGTTTCTAAATTCAAATAAGTCGGAATTGTACCATAGGTTGATTTCCCAAAAATGGCATCCTTAACAATCACCAATGTTGCGCCAGCCGGACCTAAATTTTTTTGTGCACCTGCATAGATCAGGTCAAAATCGGCAACATTTATGGTTCTCGAAAAAATATCAGAAGACATGTCGCAAACAAGCGGCTTATCTGTTTGTGGAAAGGATTTAAACTGTGTTCCATATATCGTATTGTTTGATGTGAAGTGAACAAAATCTAAATCTACTGGAATCGTATAATCTTTTGGAATATAATTAAAGCTGTGATCACTAGAGCTTGCGACTTCAACGACTTCTAGGTTTGCATTTTTCGCTTCTTTAATCGCTTTTGTTGCCCAAACACCTGTATTGATATAGCCTGCCTTTTTATTTGCACCGCTCATATTCATTGCTGAAATCAAAAAGGCTAAACTTGCCCCGCCTTGCAAAAACACAACCGAGTATCCTTCAGGAACTTTTAGCGCTTCTTTAACCAAGGCTATTGCCTCATTCATGACAGAAACAAATTCGGGGCTTCTATGCGATACCTCTAAAATAGATAGACCATTGAAATCGAGAACAGCTTGAGAAGCTTCTTGAAAAACTTCTTGAGGAAGGATGCATGGACCTGCACCAAAATTATGTTTATGTGCCATAGTTTATTTGCTAAAAGAGTGGACTACAAAGGTTGTGTTTTTTAAGGGATTTTTTGGAGAAATTCCAATTCATTCATCAACGGTTTTTCAACAATTACAATTCGTCCATAGATATTTGTTAATTTAGACGAAAATTTGAATTGTGAATATTTTAGAGATTGTTTGGAACTTTGAACCGCGTGTAATTCCCGCTATGAAACTACCTGCTTGGTATGGCATTATGTGGGCATTAGGGTTTTTAATTGGATACCGTATCATGGATCACATGTTAAAATCTGAAAATGCACCGGCAGTTTGGATGGACAAAATTTTAATGTATTCGTTGATAGGCGGAATTTTAGGTGCTCGTTTTGGTCATATTTTCTTTTATGATTGGGATTCTTACAAAGACCACCCCATTGATATGCTAAAGATTTGGGAGGGCGGTTTAGCCAGTCATGGTGGAGCAATTGGGATTATTATTGCTGCTTTTTTATTGTCGAAATATGTCACCAAGAAACCCATTTTACACATCCTCGATCGTTTGGTAGTGCCCACTGCCCTGGCTGCATTTTTAATTCGAATTGGAAACCTCTTCAACCATGAAATTGTAGGTATTAAAACGAATTCTGATTTTGGGTTTAAATTTTTACGTCACGATATTATGAGTTGGGATGCCTTGCGCATTACCGGCATAAAAGACAATTTGCATCAAGCCTATGGCCTCATTGCAAATGATCCGAAATACGCGGAAGTTTTAGCATCTGTTCCAAACCGATACCCTGCACAATTGTATGAAGGACTGTGCTACCTTGTGATTTTTGGATTATTAATGTGGTTGTTTTGGCGAACAAATGCAGCACAAGTAAAAGGCTTTTTATTGGGCGTGTTCTTTGTTACTCTATTCACCGCGCGCTTCTTTATTGAATACATCAAAGAAGGACAAGGTGGAACAGATGATCTCGATTTTGTGCAAACCTACGGAATGAATGTCGGTCAGGCCTTAAGTTTACCGCTTGTTTTATTCGGTTTATTCCTTGTGTTCCGAAAAATTAAGGACGTGAAATTAGGCAAAAAGGAAGCAGCTGCAAAGACTTCTGATTAAGATTCAGGATCCCATTCTTCATCTTCGGCATTAATGATAGAATCCAAATATTCTTGCGTGACAGGTTCACTTGTTCCGCTTGACTTTTTTTGTTGAGATAGGATAAGGAAGACAATTGCAAGCATCCAAGCAACAGCAAATCCAAGTGAAATGATATTTCCATTCAAGATGCTGGAGAAATAATAGCTGAATTCATAAATAATGCTGAATGAACTCAAGACGACAGCACCGATTCCAACATATAACAGTTCTTTTTTACGATAGGTATACGTTAAGACCCCAAAAAAGAAGGCGGCTAAGATGAGGAAATAGCCAAAGAATAGATTAACAAAAATACCCATAGTAGGTTAAAAGTATACTTTTCTTCGAACTCTTCCAAGCGCTAGAATAACTTTGGACCGAAGAAACTGGTTCTGATCGGAAGTGACCCTGATTTGAATTTATATTTAAAAACAAGTTCATGTCCAAACTGGGAATTAGAGGATAAAGGACTGATGTCATTGTTTATATTATACTTGAGATCAAAGCGATTAAAATAGAGGGCTCCAAAGACACTAAAATTATCTCTAAAGGTTGTATTGATTCCCAATCCAAATCTAGCCGTAGAAAATGCCAATTGAAAATTAATGTTTTGAAAACTGTTTTGATTCGTATAAAGAAGGGATGGACTAATCGATAGGCTTTTATTTTCGAAGGGCTTCAAATCACCACCAA
>JALQVX010000397.1 GCA_023263555.1 Crocinitomix sp. | reverse complement strand
CGATTACTATTAAACCATGCAAAAATGGTTGACGCCATTCATTTATAACGCCGTAATAACGCCAATGAAGGGTTAATGAGATCTCGGCTAAGCCGAGCCCCAGCTATGGTGACTGAATAAGAATAGCATAACGATTGATTTTGAAAAGGTTTGGAGCTGGAATAGATTTTTAAATTGTCGTCTTATTTTTTGGCGATTGAATGAAAATTAAGCTATTTTCGTTCGAAATGGGCGGTTGTTATGAAATTCTTCAATGCATTAATTTTATCAATTGGTTGGTTGAGCTCGACTAATCCAGTCTTTGCGCAAATTAACGAATCACAATACCAAGCACAGTTTCGTGAAAATCAAATTACCTTAGATCAAGAATACAGTGGTATTGGATTAGATTTTAGTCGCCCAAATTTCGGGAAACAAGTAGTGACAGATAGACGTTGGATAGGCATTGATTTGATTTCAAATATCGTGCACCTTAATTATTCCGTTGGTAAAACAAAGATGGGGTTTGAAGGATTTGATAAAAAACAAGATACTTCGTTTGCCTATATACCGCATACAGGTCAAAACCTTTCAATTGGTTTAAATTTTCCATTGCCAATTGGTATTGGGCAGCAACAAAGTTATGCGCGTGTATTCCGATTAAACCCTGTTCTTGGTTTTGATGTTGGTGCTTATAAATTTTAGGAGGGTAATAAAAAAATAGGATTTATTGGCTACGCTTCTCTGAATGCAGCCCTGCGATTGCGTCTTCCTTTTTGTGCGATAGAAGCAGGTTGGCGATTTAGAGGGGGAGTTCAAAGTCTCGATTATTTGGATAGTTATAAATCAAACGGTGTTGATTCATATGTCAGTGTGCGTTTAGACGGTTTAAAGCCGCTTCTAAATCCAAATATGGTGACGTTTAGTGCGAGACAAGGAAATATTAAACGCATGGAATTAATTCGCGTAAGTAATGCGCGTTATTTGGGAGGGGGGGTATACAGTGTTTCGTCCAAAACTTACACATTTGCAGAGGTAGAGGTTCATTCTACCACCTTGGGATTTCAAGATATAGGCCCTTTCTCTGGAATTGGTCCTCGAAGAGGTTTTAACAGCCAGCGCTCTTCTTAGTTTTCAGACCGAGGTGTGTTATATGGAATAGCGTCGCAGGCTAGGGCTAGTGTTATTTCAGTCGGGTTAAATTTTGAGGGCGGACGCATTGGACATGCCTCTGTTATGGATGTTAAAGGTAGTTATTTTACGCGTCGCGTAGATAAACGTGAAAATTTCGCAATGGGATCTAACCGGGTCTTTAATACTTTTTTAGATATTGGATTTGACATTTCTGATATGCTCTTATCTTTCGGCCTTATCGAGGTTGATCGCGACTATGGCGTTACTTCATTTTTTTCCGTTTCGGCGGGTTATTCAATGGGGTTTTCAATTGTAGGAGGATATGAATATAACGCTGATGCGGATCTTGATCAACTCGCTGCTTTTGAAAGCAAATTTACAGGATACGGGAATGGAATTTACGAGCCGTATGAATTAGGTGGTGCAAATTGTCGATCTGGTTACCTAGGAGGGTGGTATCTCGCTTCGGAAGTGGGTGCCATGCAAATGCGTGTTCAATGGTACAAGTATTACCGAGCACCGTTGCTCAATAATTTCGTTTTCAGTTTAACCTATCGTTTACCTGTCTGGCATATTTTTAATCCTTAACCCCCTGTAATGCAATGCTAAACGCTTTTGAAAATAACAATCGCATTGTGTCCTCCAAAACCAAAAGCATTGCTCATGGCCACATTTACCTGTGTTTCCATAGCTGTATTTGCCACAATCTTTATTTTAGAAGGAATGCGTTCGTCGAGGTTGTCAAGGTTTATCGTTGGAGGAATGATATTGTGATTGATTGCTTTGATTGAAAGAATGGCTTCAATTGCGCCCGCCGCTCCCAATAAATGCCCAGTCATTGATTTGGTTGCTCCAATTTTTAAATTTTTCGGTTCCTTACCAAAGACATTTTGAATGGCGGTAATTTCACTCACATCTCCAATTGGAGTGGAGGTTGCATGGCAATTTAAATAATCTACGTCTAAGGGATTCAGTTTGGCTTCTTTCAAAGCAATACGCATAGCCATGGAGGCTCCTAATCCCTCAGGATGAGTAGCAGTCATGTGATACGCATCTGCCGTCATAGATGCACCAACAATTTCTGCATAAATAGTTGCGCCACGTTTTACCGCATGCTCATACTCTTCGACAATTAATGCACCTGCTCCTTCGCCCATTACAAATCCTTCGCGATCCCGGTCAAACGGGCGAGAGGCGGCTGTGGGATCGTCATTTCGTGTAGACATAGCCTTCAGAGCATTAAATCCTCCTATTGATGCTTCTGAAATAGGCGATTCTGATCCTCCTGTAACAAAAACCTTTGCCTTACCTAAACGGATATAATTGAAGGCGTCCATTAATGCTGTATTCGCAGTTGCGCATGCACTCACTGTATTATAATTGATCCCCATCAGTCCATATTTTAAGGAGATCATTCCGGAAGCCATATTTGTAATGATTTTTGGAATGAAAAAGGGATTAAAACGTGGGTTTTTATCGTTTTCATAATAGGCCTCCAATTCTGATTCGAAGGTCGTCATTCCGCCCTGTCCTGATCCCCAAATTACTCCAATGTCAAATGGTGACATCTTATCAATCGCTAAACCGCTATCCATTATCGCCTCAGATGCGGCGTGCAAGGCATATTGTGTAAAAAGATCTGATTTTCGTATTTCTCCATGCGTTAAATAGAGTGTTGGATCAAAGTCCTGAATTTCACAAGCAAATTTCGTTTTGAATTTAGAGGTGTCGAATTTTGTAATTAATTTTGCTCCACTTTTACCCGCAACTGCATTTTGCCAAAATTCGGTCACATTTTTTCCTATTGGTGTGATCGCTCCTAACCCTGTAATTACTACTCGTTTCATAAATCAAACTGCGTGTTTATTTGCTTGTGAATATGTATTCTTGATCATTTTGTATACTACAAAAGGCATGCGTACTCAAATTAATTATCCTTTGTAAGATCGTAGATCTCTTGAATCGAATGTAGTATTTCTGTAAAGTTGATTTTTAAGTCAATTAATTGTCCAATCGAAACATCAAATACCCATCCGTGAACCTGTGGAATCCGATCTTTTAAATAGGATTTTTGAATCACCGCCATCTTGATAATGTTCACACATTGCTCCTGAACATTCAATTCAACCAGTCGGTTGTACTTTTCTGTATCATCCTCAATTAGATTTAATTCTTTTTTGTGCAGTCGATATACATCTCGAATATTTCTCAACCATGGATTTAATACACCTAAATCTCTGCTTTCCATAGCCGCTTTAACCCCTCCACAAAAATAATGTCCGCAGACAACGATATTTTCAACATGTAAATAGTTGACTGCATATTCAATCACTGAGGCCGAATTTGAATCATTATTGGGAACCAAATTCGCTATGTTTCTGTGAACAAATACATCACCAGGTTCTGCACCCATCAAATCTTCGGCAGTGACACGACTGTCGCTGCAGCCAATAAATAAATATTTAGGTGTTTGTCCCTTTGAAAGCTTTTCGAAGAACTCAGCATCTGTGCGCTTTTTTTCTTCCAGCCATCTTTTATTGTTTTCAAAAATTTGATCGTAAGTAAACATCTTTGTTTTATTTTTTGAATGCCTAAGATAGCTTTTTATCTCAAATTTAGAATTCGTTTTTTGATGTTTTCTGCTGTGTCAAATCCATTTGCAACTAAATGAAGGTCTGTTCCTTTTTTATAAACAAGTGATGGAAAACCTCTAATCCCTATGACTTGAGCGAGTTGAAAGTCATTCTTTGTCGCCTCCTTTATTGTCTCTGAATTTTAGCGTGTCTCAAAATCGAGAGGGTCTAATTCAAATTTTTTAGCAAGTTTCAAGTAGGTTGAAAGTTCATTCGTATCCTTGTTTTCGGCATAAAAGGTATGCTGAATCGCTTTAAAAAATTCGAGTTCTATTGCCGGTTTCATTGCGCGAACGACAACAGTTGCTCGTGCAGGTGGTTCTGTGTCATAGACGAAGTCGGGATCTTCGAGTATCTCATATGAAAATGGTTGATGTGTTCGTTGACCAATCTCAACCCAATGCTCTTTTAAAAAATCAGCCATATCAATGGCCTTTTCTTTATTAAATGGCCGCAATCCTCCCATCACTAATCGAAAATCTGTGTTGTTTAGTTCCTCTTTTAGTTTATCGAGTTCAGGCGCTATCCCATAACACCACGAGCAGAGCGGATCTCCAATGTAAATCAGTGTATCTTTTGTTTCATTTAACTAATCGAAATGCATAATTTTTATTTTTTTGAAATTTGTTTAAGAATTGATTTATCAGTCATCACGGCTGTCAAATCTAAATTCTTATACTTAAGGTGTATTTTCTTGTGAAAAAGATCAAGTTTTTTTAAGGTCGAAACAAATGCAATTAACTCCTCATTTGTTAAAATTCCAGATGCAATTAATGCTAATCTGCGAGTTGTATCGGCAGATTCAAATAGCGCAACACGCCCTTTTTCGGTTAAGTTAATGCGCATTTTTCTCCGGTCGACATCATCAGGGAATTGAGCAATATAGTCCTTTTTTAAGAGCCGTTTTAAGATTTCTGTGCCTGTGGTAATTGGGTGTACATTGCGTTGAATGATTTCGGATTTTGTGATTGATTCGACCTGTAATAAAAGGATTAAATAAGTAAATTCGTCTAAGTTTTCGATTGGGGTTGAGGGTAAGTTTTTACGCGCATATTGGTCTACATAACGCCCCATCTTGCCTAAATATGCAGCCGCCATTTCAATCAACGTATCGCGACTAAAAGTCTTCCATTGGTCTTTCTCAAACGATTTTGACTCTAACCGTTGAAGATCGAGTTGACCGTGAAGATAAATCGCAAAGGAAGCGAGGTTATCTTCTTCACTATTGGATTGTATTTCAGACCTGTATTTTTCAAAGTGCCGTATTAAGTCGATTAATGTACTTTCCATATGAACATTTTTGCGCGATAAGTGTTTCTTACGAAATTGTATTATTAAGAGCTAAATTTAATACAATTTACCCGTTATTTTTGAAATTTTACAACGGGTCTGTACGAAAATTATTAGTTTTGATACGAAATTGTACTATTAATAACTACAAAGAAAACACCTATGTTGAGAGTTTTGTTCATTTCAAGCCTTTTTTGGATCACTTGCGGATTTGCCCAAACAAAAGGCACAATTTTGGGAACAGTTACGGACAAAAACACGACTGAACCTTTGCCATTTGTAAAGATTTTGGTTGAAGGAACGGAGTATGGCGCAACAACAGATTTTGATGGCAAGTACAAGTTAGAAATACCAACTGGTACGTATACATTGCGCGCAACTTTCACGGGTTATGAAACGATACAAAAATTTAATGTGGTACTGAATTCTGGAAATGCCACGATAATGAATTTTGAGCTCGAAAAAGGAGATACCGAATTGGATGCAGTTGATGTTGTAT
>JALQVX010000394.1 GCA_023263555.1 Crocinitomix sp. | reverse complement strand
GAATGGTATCATTTCGATTATCAATCAATAGAAAAGTTTTTGGAAATCACCGATATCCAAGGCATAGTCTTTCATCATAAAACGGATGAACGCATGTGCAAGATTCGTAAATCAGCGATAATCTTCCATAAAAAAACCCGCAAGCCATTCAGCCTGCGGGTTTTCCATTTATCAATTCTAATCAAAAGACTAAAGACCAAAAGCGGCTTTAACTTTATCTACATAATCTAATTTTTCCCATGTGAAGGTTTCAACTTCTTTGGTTTCTGTTCTACCCGCATTCGTGAAGGTAATTGTTTTTACTTCAGGTGTACGCCCCATGTGACCGTATGCTGCAGTATCAGAATAGATCGGGTTACGTAATTTCAAACGTGTTTCAATCGCATAAGGACGCATATCAAAAACTTTTGTCACGATTTTTGCAATTTCACCATCCGTCATGTTTACTTTTGAAGTACCGTAGGTATCTACAAAAATTCCCATAGGTTCAACCACACCGATCGCATAAGAAACCTGAACTAAAATTTCAGTTGCAACACCTGCTGCTACCAAGTTTTTAGCGATATGTCTTGTCGCATAAGCACCAGAGCGGTCAACTTTTGAAGGATCTTTACCAGAGAATGCACCACCACCGTGAGCCCCTTTTCCTCCGTAGGTATCTACAATAATTTTACGACCTGTTAAACCTGTATCACCATGCGGTCCTCCAATTACAAATTTTCCAGTTGGATTGATGTGATACGTAATGTTTTCCGTAAATAAAGTTTGTAGATGAGCTGGCAATTGTGCTTTAACACGTGGAATTAAAATCGAAATGATGTCCGACTTAATTTTAGCTAACATGACTTCATCATTCGAATCGAAATCATCATGTTGTGTAGAAACAACAATAGAGTCAATTCGTTGAGGAACATTGTCATCAGAATATTCGATCGTAACTTGTGCCTTTGCATCTGGACGCAAATAAGGAATCTCAGTCATTTCTCTTCGCAATTCAGCTAAAACTTGTAAAAGTTTATGCGAAAGATCCAAAGCCAATGGCATGTAGTTTTCCGTTTCAGTCGTAGCATAACCAAACATCATTCCTTGGTCACCAGCACCTTGTTGCATAGGATCTTGACGATCTACACCTCGGTTAATATCATCTGATTGTTCGTGAATAGCTGAAATAACAGCACATGACTTCGCATCAAATTGATATTCAGATTTGGTATATCCAATTTTAGTAATGGTATCGCGCGCAATTTGTTGCACGTCGAGGTATGCATTTGACTTTACCTCACCAGCTAATGTCACCAAGCCAGTTGTAACAAGGGTTTCACATGCAACCTTCGATTGAGGATCAAATGCCATAAAATGGTCGATAAGCGCATCAGAAATTTGATCTGCAACCTTATCCGGGTGTCCTTCTGAAACAGATTCAGATGTAAATAAATATGACATAATCTATAATTTCAATATTAAATGAATGGCAAAAATAGTCATTTTGATAAATAAGTAGACAAAGTTCAGAAATTATTACGCACCGAATAAAGGGCTAAAATAGAGACGGACAAGGCCTATGAAGCCGTGGCGGTAGTATAAACAAAAGGGATATTATCAATGAGTCTTACATTCCGGTAATAAACCACAATACAAATCGTGGTATTTTCGTTTACTTCATTCACTGCTAACAGCGTATCATTATCAACGATTGCGATATATTCAACCTCAAAATCGGTGTCGGTAAAGAAGGATTGAATTTTAGCAGTAATAGCCGCTGAATTGCGATTTAATTGGCCAAAATCGACACCCGCTTTTAGTGCACGATAAATTAATTGAGCATTTTCTCGTTCCTCTTCAGAAAGAAGTGCATTTCGCGAACTTAAGGCAAAGCCATTTTCAGCTCTTTTTATCGTCACTCCAATTATCTCGATAGGAAGACCTCTGATGGCCGTCATTTTACGAATTATAGCTAATTGTTGGAAATCTTTAGCTCCAAAAAAGGCTTTTTGAGGTAAAACCATAGAAAAAAGTCGCTCTACAACCATACAAACACCCTTAAAATGTCCCGGTCTAAATTGTCCTTCCATCCCTTGATCTAATCCCTCTAAATCAATATCATAATCCGGAACGCCACACGGATAAACAGCATCAACTGTTGGCACTAACAAGAGGTCACAGGACACACTTTCTAGTAAGATTTGATCCGCTTCTATGGTGCGAGGATATCTTTTTAAATCGTCCGCATTGTTGAACTGCGTTGGGTTTACGAAGATGCTGCACACCACAAAATCACAATGAATCTTCGCTTCACGAATCAAACTTAGGTGCCCTTCATGCAGTGCTCCCATAGTCGGAACAAAGCCAATTATAGCGTTCGGATTCTTCAGCTTAAAAGCTTCCAAAGCTGCATGAGTTTCGGTTTCGTTCTTGGTAATTATCACATCTAAATTATTGGACAAACCTGCAAATCTATACTTTAGGATTGAATATCTCCCTTTTTTTTCGTAAATTTGTAATCAATTAATCACTTTCAACTTTTATGGAGAAGAAAAGAATACTTTATATTTCTCAAGAGATATCACCTTTTTTACCACAATCAGACATTGCAACGACTACGCGCAAATTACCGCAAGGAATTCAAGAGGGGGGAAAAGAAATCAGAGCTTTTATGCCGCGTTACGGATGTATCAACGAAAGAAGACATCAACTGCACGAAGTCATTCGATTATCAGGAATGAATTTAATCATTAATGATGTCGATCATCCCTTGATTATTAAAGTTGCTTCTGTTCCTCAAGCGAAAATCCAAGTCTATTTCATTGATAATGAAGACTTTTTTACACGAAAGGCAACAGTTAAATCTGATAAAGGAGAATATTTTGACGATAATGATGAGCGAGCTATGTTTTTTGGCCGTGGTGTCTTAGAAACAGTTAAAAAATTAGGGTGGAAGCCTGATATCATTCATTGTCATGGATGGATGTCGGCGTTAACGCCGTTGTACATTAAAAAATTATATCATAACGACCCGCATTTTGCAGATGCAAAAGTTGTATACTCTGTATATGATAATGGTTTTAACAAAAATTGGGACTCTAATTTTTACGAAAAGCTTAAATTTGACGGATTTGATGAGGAGGATATTCACGATTTAAAAGATGTGGATTTCGTAACCTTATCAAAGAAGGCCATTCAAGTTTCGGATGGAGTCATTCAAGGTAGTGGGCAAATTGATCAAGAAATTGCAAAAGCAATCGAAGCTTCAGAAACTCCATTCCTCGAATACTTTTCAGAAGAAACTTGCGTTAAACCAATAAATGAGTTTTACGATCAAATTTTTGAAGAAGTAGTTGTTTAATCATCACTTTAGAAACGTAGGGGATAGATCTTATCCATTTGTTTGCTAAAGAAAGCACAGGCTGGTGATCAATAGCTCGGAATAATACGGGAATGAATAAAACAAAACAAATAGTATTAGGGCGGAAGGTTCAACTTTCCGCCACTTTTTTTGCTCTAATTATGCTTTTTGGGGCATGTCAAAAAGAAGAATCTGAAATCGGTTCCGACTTACAAGGCGAAGGTCTTGCAGTTTCAACTACGGATACGTTTGCATTAGTGACGTATCCCGAATTGATCGATAGTATGGAGTCGGATGAAACAAGCATTAACTTATTAGGCGCTTATAACGACCCAATTTTTGGCGGAGTAAACTGTGGCTTTGTCACTCAAATTGTGCCAGAAGCAACGACACAAAGTTTCCCTTCTCTTGTTGACCTTACAATGGATTCGGTAGTCTTATCTCTTCGTTTTGCAGCGATAAATTATTATGCGAACTTAGATGATATTACCGTTGAGGTCTACGAAATTGATGATGTTCTTCAACGAGATGATCAAGTTTATTATACATTCGATACACCAACAACGATTGGTCCAAATTTAGTATTAGCGGGTGCTGAAACACTTACACCCGATTTCGTTAAAAGTGTGGTGGTAGGAACGGATACCTTGTCACCGCAATTGCGCATTCATCTCGATCCATCTGTAGGGTTGGATTTAGTAGCCGACTCACAAGCTGGTTTAATGGGTGAGAATTTTGCAACTACTACTTTTAAAGGGTTGTATGTGAAGGTTACAGTAGATGATGGTGCTCCTAATTTCGGTCTAGGTGCGGGTGAAGGTACGGTCTTGTATTTTGCTTTAGAGGATTTATTGTCGAAAATGACCATTTACTATCATGATGGATCTGACGTTTATGGCAATTTCGATTTTTTCATCAACAGCACCTGTGCTCGATACAACCTCATTAATTATGACCGATCTGCAACTGAAATTCAAACGGCTCTTGATGATCCAACTTTAGGACAAGATGCTTTTTATACGCAAGGTGGAGCCATTCGTGCTGTAGTAAAATTACCAAGTATAACTGACTTTTATACCAATGCGGAAGGCGATTACGATCCTAAAATCATTAATAAAGCGGTGTTAATTCTGCCGGTTCAAGATTTTCAAACAGATCCTTTTGACCCTTCCACTTCCCTTTTCATAGCGCGTATCGTTGATGATAAACTTTCTACGTTTACGAACGATTACGGTTTTGGATCTTCTTTATCAGGTAATACAGTGACCTATAATGAGGACTCTAAGGAATTCCGTTTTACCATGACGCGCGAGATACAAGCAATATTAAATGGCGATTTTGCAAATGTTGGTTACCGCATTTATGCGCCAGCCTTCTTTGCTTCTACGGTTGAACGAATTATTTTTAACGGTCCAAATAGTGATCTAAAAGACCGTCCACGTTTGGAAATTACATACACAGATTATTAGAATTTTATGTGCGGAATTGTTGGATACATAGGGGATAAAAAAGCGTACCCTATTTTAATCAAAGGTTTAAGCAGATTAGAGTATAGAGGTTACGACAGTGCTGGCGTAGCTATGCTGAACAGTGATAATGAGATTAACGTGTTTAAACGTCAAGGTAAGGTATTGGATCTTACCGAGTTTGTCGGAAAATCAAATACAGATGGAACGGTAGGGATTGGTCATACACGTTGGGCTACGCATGGTTTACCAAATGATGTAAATGCACATCCCCACTCTTCTGGTGATGGGACGATTACCTTGGTGCACAACGGAATCATTGAAAATTATGCGATTCTCAAAAAGGAGTTAATTAAAAGAGGTCATGTTTTTAAAAGCGAAACGGATACCGAAGTTTTGGTTCACCTGATCGAAGATATAAAAGAAAAG
>JALQVX010000289.1 GCA_023263555.1 Crocinitomix sp. | reverse complement strand
CTACGGTTGCTGTTCCGTCGCAATCTCCAGCACATGATATATTTGTTTGACTTGTCACGACCACCCATGGCGAACCAGGAGATGTCATATCAATTGGTCCGAACAATTGAACACAACCATTAAGATCTGTGATTCTAAGGTTATAGGTTCCGGAACATACGTTTTCGATTGAATCATTTGTCTGACCTGGTATAGCAATCCCAAATTCATCTAACCATTGAAAGAAATAAGGAGCAACACCGCCTGATGGCACTGCGTAAATAAGTCCATCACATTCTCCAAAACAAGTGACGTTTTCACTTGTAAGGATCGCTGTAATTTCTGGTGCTTCGTCAACAGCTAAGCAACCACTTGTAGTTGTACATCCATTTGCGTCTGTAATGATACATTGGTAAGAGCCACTTCCTAGACCAGTCGCTAGTGGTCCTGTTTGTCCAATTGGCAGCCCTGTGCTACAATCAATCCATTCATACGTATAAGGTCCTGTTCCGCCACTGACAATAACACTTGCCGATCCATCCGTGTCTCCAAAACATGAAACATCTGAAGATGATTCAGCATCAATATTGATGTCTGCGGGTTCATCAATTGTTGTTGGAAATGTGATGACACAACCTCCTGCATCTGTCACGACAACTTCCCAGGGACCAGCACATAGACCTATTGCGGTTGGAGTTCCTTCTCCACCCCCAGGTAATGGTACGCCCCAATCGTAGGAATAAGGAGGTACACCTCCAGAAATAATTATTGATGCCGTTCCGTCGCATAATCCATTACATGAAATGTCACTTGCTGTCATTGTTCCCAAAATGGCAGGTGGTTCGTTTACCGTAATTACTTCAGTTGTTACACAGCCCGAACCATTTGTTAATACCGCTAGGTATTCACCGGCACAAAGACCAGTGGCAGGGCTTCCAAAAATTCCTGTGGAAATACCTGTTAAGTTATCAAACCATTCTAAAGTATATGGAGGATCTAGTGAGACGAAAGTTGCAGAAACTTCTCCGTCGCATGAACCGAAACAAGTGACATCAATAGAATCAAGATCTAATACTTCTAGAGCAATGTCGTTAATGCTTACTACTAACGATTCGGAACAACCAGCATCATCAGTTATTGTGACGGTGTAGGCACCAGAACAGAGACCAGATACGGAAGATGTACCGTCTCCAGCAAGGGGATCCGGATCCCAATCAAATGTGAAGACACCAGTGCCTCCAATCGCGCTAATTTCTGCAGAACCATCACAAAGTGCACATGTTGCATCTGTTGTAGATAGGATACTTGGAATGATTTCCGGCAATTCAGTAATTGTTACATCTAATGATTGCACGGTACAACCATTCGCGTCTGTTACAATTGCATAATAGTCACCCGCACAGAAGTCGAAAATAGAATCATTATCAATTCCAAGTGGCACATCTGTGGCCGCATTATACCACTCAAATGAATAAGGAAGTGTTCCGCCAGTTATTGTGAAGAATGCGGAACCAGTGCAATCGCCAAAACAAGCGCTATTAATTGCGGTGGCATCAATTATTAATTCAGAAGGTTCTGTGATGACAAATGTGACAATAGTGTCACATCCATTATTGTCTGTTATGGTTGCGTTATACGTGCCTGCACAAAGTGCAATTGCAGTGAAAGTAGTTTGAGCTAATGGATCATCCCAAAGAATTGTGTAGGGCGCAACACCACCTGAATTGACAACAACTGTCGCTGTTGCATTGCAATCCCCAAAGCAGAGAAGATCTGTTTGACTGAGTGTTAGGTCAAAGGCTGTCGGTTCATCAATCGTTACTGAAGAACTGGATATACAACCATTGGCATCCGTAACTGTCACATTGTAAATACCAGCACATAAACCAGAGGCTACTAGAGTTGTTTGTGCTAATGGGTCGTCCCATAAAATGGAGTAAGGAGGTGTTCCTCCAGTGATCGTAACATCCGCTGATCCATCACACGCTCCATTACAATTTACATCTGAAATGACTGCTGCATCAAGAATTAATTCAGGCGGTGAGGTAATTGTGAAACTTAGAGTTGTATCACACGCTTCAGAATCTGAAATTGTCACGGTCCAGCTACCTGCTGTTAAGCCGGATACGTTTGGTGTACCAGCCCCAAACGGAGGTGCAGGAACCCATGTATAAGTGTATCCCAATCCACTACCTCCGGCGATTACCGTAATATCAATTGCACCGTCAGTATCTCCAAAGCATTCTAAATCGGAAACAATAGCTGTAATATCATATTCAGGTGGCGAGTTTAGTGTAATTGTTTCAGTTGCCGCACATCCGTTTGCATCTGTTACATTAACGGTATAATCACCCGCACACATGTCACTTGGAGATGGACTTGCTCCTCCAGTTCCCGGAGAAGGAGTCCATATATAAGAATATCCTGGTGTTCCTCCACTCACAACTGCAACGGCAGATCCATCACAAAGGTCATAACAGGTTGGATCAGTTCCCGTAATCGTAACTAGAACTTCGCTTGGCTCCAATACTTCAACGATTGCCGAAGGACTTGAACAGCCATTATCATCTGTTACAATAATTTGGTATTCTCCTGGACATAGCCCGCTAATAGAATCGGTCGCCCCAATTCCTACACCACCTGGAAAAGTGGTCCAACTAAAAATATATGGCGGTGTTCCACCACTGGGATTAACAACGGCAGACCCATCACATATACCGAAGCAAGAAACTGCGTAGGCGTCTGTTGATAGAACGATTGCGGATGGTTCATCAATGGTGATAACTGTACTCGAAATTACACAGCCGGATGCGTCCGTCACTGTGACAAAATAAGTTCCAGCGCACAATCCTGTAGCAAGCTGATCTGTTATTCCCGTTGAAAGTCCTGTTGCATCATCAAACCATTCAAAACTATATGGAGTTACACCTCCAATGACAACTGCATTTGCTTGACCATCACATACACCATTGCAGGAAGCATCTACAATTCCATCTACTGAAACGGTTAAGACAGGGGGATCAAGAATGGTGATCGTCGTATCAATACTACATCCATCAACATCTGTGAGGGTTAGAGCAATTGCTCCCGAACAGAAACCATCTCCAGGATTTGAAGTGGCTCCACTTGCTGGGGCGGGCGTCCATAAAAAGGTGAAGGGCCCTCCATTTCCCCCTTCAGGGTTCACAAGGATACTCGCGTCGCAATCGCCGTTACAAGTTGGCGGTGTAATGATAGGGTTGGCTAATATTTGACTTGGTGAAGCTATTATCACCGTATCTGAAACTGAACATCCGTTGGCATCTGTAATAACGACAGGGTTTTCACCAACACAGAGTGCAATTGGGTTTGGCGTAGTTTCTCCACTTACTGGCCAAAAAATAGTTAAAGGTGAAGTTCCTCCCGCTGGAAACGAAAAAGCTTGCCCATCACAAAAATCCGGGCAAGTAGGATTGATCGTTACAGGAGGATCAAATGAAAGTACGGCAGGCTCAGTTAAATCATCACTTATGGTACACCTGTCATAGAGTCCAGGGGCCAATTCATTAGATGAATCCATTACAGTGATTGAGTGAGACCCAACACAGAGTTCTACAAAGACGTTTGAAGGTCCAAATGGTGCAGGGTCAGGTCCATATCGATATGAAAAAGGTCCGGGCGTTCCTGAAGGAATAACCGTGATTTCACCATCACAGGAATCAAAACAAGAGATGTCGCGCCCATTATAATCTGATGTGATAAACAAGTCAAGTTGAAAAGGTGGGGAACTACAGAAAACGGTTGCGTCACGCGTTTGATCACCATCCTTAGTGAATTCTTGCAATTGAATAATATTTGTTTCTGGTGTTAAAACGTGATAGATCGCATTGCCTCCAACGTTAGTTGCTAGAGGAACGTCAAATTTTTCAAGGATTGAAATATGAGATCCGGTAAAATTGAGTGAATAGTCATTTTGAATTGCAATTATTTTTTCAGCATGCACCGTGAATCCGTTCGAGTTTAAACCTCCTGAATTGAAATTAATCGCATAGTTATTTCCTGTTTTTAAATGGCCAAGAAGTTTCCAATTTCCGCGCTCAAAGCTGATGTCTGTGAAAAAATCGATGCCATTCGTCTTGATTGTTTGTTCACTTGCTGACTCATTTTTAAAGATAAGCTTTCCGCCCATGTAAAAGCCGGCTTTCGTTTCAATCATCAGATTTCCTCCAATTGTTAGATTGACATTGCTTCCGTGAAAGGATGCAAATTGCGGTGAAGAAACAGTAAAATTGTTGATGCTCGTATTTGTAGTAATATGAATTAGTGAAAGATCATCAGAAAGTGAAGCGCTGTCAAAAATCGCATTGTCAGAGCCGGTAGGTACAGTTCCGGTTGATGCACCGCCTGAACTTAAAGCCCAATGCGAACCATCATTCCAATTTCCTGCACCATTTACCCAATAATAATCTGCACCAAATGAAAAATTAGACCCAAATGTTATGAGTGCAAAGAGTAGAAAAGTAAGAGTTTGGCGCATTGCGTTTGTCATAGTTGGTTTGTTTTCTTTCCTCACCTCCCCAAAATTTTCCGTTTTGAAAGGTTTTCCTAACTCGTATTGTAATATACGTATAATTTTCATGAATAGTTGTTTATTCAAAAGTTGGACAAGAGGTAGTGCTCGAATTGCCATAATTTGAGCACGAATTAAATCCGCCAGTTAGTTCGTGAGAGTACCACATATTTTTATTTAATTTTGATATTACAAAGTCAAACGAATAGCCTACGGAAATAAAGTTAAATAGTTTCACTCTAATTTGTGCGGTTATTGCATCAGTTCTCCTGATACCAACGCCAAGTGAAAGTTTATTATCTAAGTTAAAGAGGGCGCTTAAATGAAAATCAACTGGGGTTTTCGCTGTTTTTAGTAGAAAGAAAGAAGGAACAAATACCCATTTGTTTTCAAGTTTGAATTGTTTGCCTGCAGTTAAATAATAATGGCGTTGAAGCCTTGAGTCTGGTCCAACTTCAGGCAATTGGTTCGCGAAAAGATTAACGACTGAAAATCCCATGTAATTTTTTTTGTCCGCTAACCAAAAACCAATTCTTGCATCTGGAAAAATGAGAAATGATTGGCTTGAACTCGTTATGGCTGGATCCGTGAATTCGGTTGTGATGTCAGCGGCGGAAAACCCCGTTTGTTTTATTCCTAATGCAGCGCCCACAGAAAAGGTCCAATCTTTATTAATAGGAAGATGCAGTGCATATGCCAATTGAGCTTGCAAAAACGAAAAGGGTCCAAAACGATCTCGGTTGACTAAGAATCCTATTCCGCTTTTTGGGCCAAAATAAGAACGTTTTCGCTTATTAAAACGCAATGGACCATGAGCATTAACGAAACCTGTTTGTGGAGAACCATCAATACCTAACCATTGATAGCGGTAACCTGTACGAATGTCAATACATGATTTAGTTCCTGCGACAGCTGGGTTAAAATTAAATTGATTGAATTGGTATTGCGTATAGTGTTCTGTTTGTTGACCGAAAGTCAAAATACTGGAGAATGAGAGGATAAGGATTATGCTGTAAGTTTTTTTCATACGCTAGCGAATTAGTGTTACATACCCTTTATATTCCGTACCTGCCTCGTCATTCAAACGAATAACATAGTAATATACTGAAGTTGGAAGGTCTTTACCCTTAAAAGTGCCGTCCCACCATTGATCTTCTGTTGTGTAATTTACGGCACTAAATACACGTTGCCCCGAACGATCATATATATTCACTTCCATATTTGGAAATTTTTCGCTGTTGATGATATGCCAACGGTCATTTACATTGTCTCCATTCGGTGAAAAACCACTATAAATGATTAAGACTTCACCAACAAAGACTGTCACGCTATCGGTTGCAAAACAACCCATGTTTTCCATTGTCAGAAAGTAGGTTGTCGTATTGTCAGGTGAAGAAATTGTGGTTAATTCTGCAGGGTTAGTAAGGGATGTGCCTGGTGTCCATGTTGGCGAACCAATACCCGAACCTAAAAGTGTAGCTTGTTCGCCCAACTCAATGAAATGATCATCTCCCGCTTCTGCAGAAACAGGTATGATGGTTAAATTTAGGTCGTTTGAATTTGCTGTTTTTTCACAAAATGAACCGCAAGAAATCGATAAACTCAAGGTTCCGTCTTCGGTTAAGTCAGCAGTGCTAAAATCATTTGCTGGACCTGAATAAACAACGCTTCCGTTATAGGTCCATTCATAATTTGTGATTTCATCACAATCTAGGATATTCACAGTAATTTCTTCGTCAACACCCTGACAAATCGTAGTTGTTGTAGTCGATATTGAAACGGTTGGATCTGGATTTTCAACAGCTGATCCCGAAATTGTCAGGTCGAACGTACATTCTGAAGGGTTTATTGCGCCAATACTTGTTCCGCTTACCTGAACATAATAAGTTGTGTTTGGATCTAAAATAATTATTTCATTCAGCGCAAAATCACTTGAGCCTGAACCACAATTTGACATAGCGGAGAAAGGAGTTACACCGCAATCACCTGCCGTTTTAAAAAAAAAGGCTTGCAAACTTTGACCCAATGTTGGATCTGGGTTAAACACCAAATTTGTAAAAGATACTGTAGCGCTTCCTCCGGTTGAATTTGTGGTAAAAACAAACCAAACGGTGTTTTCAGGGACATAACAAAATCCGTAATCTGTTCCTTCAGTTGTAGCGTCAATTGTTGTTCCTGAAGATGTAATTAATGGACATAATCGAACGGCATTATCACACGCATCATTGCTAGGTTGCGCATAAGACGTAACCGAAAAAATTGAACTGACAATTAAAAACAGCTTATTAAAGCTCATACATGAATTGTTGATGCATAGGGAGTAAAGATAAGTAAATTATCTCCTAGTAATCAAGCCTGTCGGCGAAATTTATTCGGGATATCAGACCAGACCGTCAATAATTGAGATAAGATCGATCTTAGGTACGATTAATGAATTCATTTTTACCTCGAAACATTTTGTAAATTTGTAGAAGTGACCTGATTTCGAATGAATGACTGAGGTCAAAATTTAAGAACCTGTTGAGTTTAAAATATAACTCTTTAAATTATTGATAAGTAGTGTTTTAGCTCAATTAATATCAAAATAAATGAGAATTGATGATTATAAGTATACCGTTGCAAATCGGTTTATGGAGTATGTTAAGGTCGATACCGAAGCCGACCCTAATTCAACAAGCTTCCCTTCGACGTTAAAACAGAAAGATTTAGGAGAAATTCTAGTAAAAGAATTATTAGAAATGGGTGTTGAAGATGCCGAAATGGACGAATGGGGTTATGTTTATGCTACAATTCCGGCAAGTGAGGGAGCAGAAAATGTCCCGACAATTTGTTTTTGTTCACATATGGATACCGCTCCTGATTGCAGCGGAAAAAATGTTAAACCGATTCTTCATAAAAATTATTCGGGAGCACCTATTACGCTTCCAGATGATGAATTACAGGTGATAACGACAGAAAGACACCCCTATTTGATCCAAAAAATTGGTGATGATCTCATCACTGCGAGCGGTTTAACTTTACTGGGTGCTGATGACAAGGCTGGTGTTGCATGCATCATGGATTTTGCGCATTTTATGATCAATAATTCGACCATTAAACATGGTAAAATCAGAATTTTATTCACGCCGGACGAGGAAGTAGGACGAGGTGTAGATCATATAGATATGGATCGTTTGAATGCTGATTATGGTTATACCTTGGATGGTGGAACACTTGGTTCAATTGAGGACGAGAGTTTTTCAGCGGATGCGGTTGAGATTGTAATCCATGGCGTTAGCGCTCACCCTGGTTATGCAAAGAATAAATTGGTTAATGCATTAAAGGTTGCGGCTGATTTTCTTGATCAATTACCTAAAGATTCATGGTCTCCAGAAACAACTGAAGGTAGAGAGGGTTTTGTTCATCCAACTGCGGTAAGTGGAATTATGGAGAAGGCCACTGTTAAATTTATTATTCGTGATCATCAAACCACTAAATTAAAAGAATATGAAGATCGATTGAAAGGAATTTTGGATACAGTTGTCGCAAAATATGTTGGAGTTAGTGCTTCTTTTGAAGTAAAAGAACAGTATCGTAACATGAAAGAAGTTCTTCAAACCGTTCCTTTTGTGACCGATTATGCAATCGAAGCAATGAAAAGAGCGGGTGTTGAACCAAAGCCAGTAATCATTCGTGGGGGAACGGATGGGTCTCGTTTATCCTTTATGGGACTTCCGTGTCCAAATTTATTTACGGGCGAAATGGCGATTCATTCTAAACATGAATATGTGAGTGTTCAGGATATGGAAAAAGCGGTTAAAACAATGGTACACTTAGTCCAAATTTGGGAAGAAAATAACGAGGACTAACGAGTTTAAAGAAAGAGAGACTTCCATTGCGCTTAACGGAGCAGTGAAGTCTCTTTTTTTATGTTTCTGATAACGTTAATTAGCGTTTCTATTTCCTTCACTCCGTTATAGGCTTGAAACGAAATTCGTAAATAGGTTTCTCCAGAAAAGGTGACCACGGGGATCTCAATTTTATACTTTTCGTACAGCGTTTGTTTTAATTTGATCGGATTGGGCGCATGAATAGGGATACTACAAATTTGTCCTAAATAATCATCACTCAAAGGACATAACACAAAACTTTCGAGTTCTTTTGCTACAATTGGATAATATTCCTTCAAGAGTGATCGACATTCTTTTTTACGACTCTCCCAATCATGATCATCTAAAAATTTCAGCGCTGCTGGCGTTGTCAAATAGGCCGAAAAATCACGCGTTCCATTAAATTGATGGTAGTCTTGAAATTGTGATTCGCTCGGAAATTCGGCATGATAACCCCAAGAAATAATGAGTGGATCCATGAGGTGCTGCCATTCTTTTTTCACATATAAAAATGCGCTTCCTTTTGGTGTTAGTAGCCACTTATGAAGCGCTCCGGTAAAAACGTCTGGATCTAAATCTTTAAGATCTAATGGAATGTGTGCAGGTGTATGTGCGCCATCAATAATCGTCATAATGCCCAATTCTTTCGCTCTATCGCAAATCTCTTTAACCGGAAAGATCAGCGCTGTTGGACTTGTGATTTGAGAAATGAAAATTATCTTTGTTTTAGACGTCAATCCAGACCAAAATTCAGCTAAAAATTGCTCCTTTGAGCCAAGGGGTAAACTAATTTTTTGGTGTATATATTTAGCCCCAACTTTTCCACAATAATAGTCCCATGTTCTATCTAACGCACCATACTCTTGGTTAGTCGTTAAAATTTCATCTCCCGCTTTTAAATCTAAATTTTTGATAACCGTATTCAACGCAGTTGTTGGATTAGGCATGTAAATTAAATCTTCAGTATTACAGTTGATAAATGTCGAAAGTGCTTTTTTTGAATCATTTAAGAACTGAATACCTGTATTGGTGATAAATTGAATGGGCTCACGTTCAAGTAATAATTGCCAATTTTGATAATCCTCAAAAACGGGTTTTGGGCATGCTCCAAATGAACCATGGTTTAGAAATGTAATTTGTGGGTCAAGTAAAAATAAAGATTTTAAATCTGACATAGTCTTCGTTCTTTTTTATCCTTGTTGAAGGATACAGGTTGTTTGGCATTTATAATCAAAACTAATAAATTAACTTTGTAAAAAGAGATCCTTACTTCATTTCATGTGTTTACTTAGTACATTTAAATATAAAAATCATGTGTAAACAAATCAGTTACTTATTATTCACTTTAATTATGACAAATTCAATCCTCGCTCAAAATTTAATTTATGATTTTCAATTCAATTCAATAGATGGTGTTCAACACTCTTTTAGCGAATTTAAAGGGAAGAAAATCTTACTTGTTAATACAGCCTCAGAATGCGGTTACACACCTCAGTACGAAGCGCTTCAAGCATTGCATGAAAAATATCACGATAAGATCGTAATTATTGGTTTTCCATCAAATAATTTTGGAGGACAAGAACCAGGTGCAAATAATGAAATTGAAGCTTTTTGCAAACTTAATTATGGCGTTACTTTTTTAATGGCTGAAAAAGTATCGGTGAATGGTTCGGATATTCACCCTTTGTTTAAATGGCTGTGTGCTCAAGAAAATTCGGAATTTACAGGAGCGATTAAGTGGAATTTTGAAAAGTTCTTGATTACAACAGAAGGTAAATTGGCTGCTCGTTATAGAAGTGGAGTGACACCGAATTCTGAGGAGATAACCAATTTTATCGAGAATTAGAGGGGATTGAAGAGATGTCCCGCTCTAAATTAATTCAGGGTTGGCTATCATTCTTAAAATTTTGGTAAATTTGGCATACTTAATTAAAACATTGAAACAATATAAAATATGAAGTTATTAGTTTGTATTAGTAAATCTCCTGATACGACCAGTAAAATTGATTTCACGAATAACAATACCGAGTTTAATGAGGCAGGTGTGCAATATATCGTGAATCCTTATGACGAATGGTATGCGTTGGTGAGAGCGTTGGAGTTGAAAGAACAAAATGGCGGGTCGGTAACTACAATTACTGTGGGTACAGCGAATGATGATGCGATTATTCGTAAAGGGTTAGCTATTGGAGCAGATAATGCTGTTCGTGTTGACGCTGAAGCGGGAGATGCTTTTTTTACGGCTTTCCAAATAGCAGAATATGCAAAAGCAAATGGCTTTGATATCGTTTTTACAGGAAAAGAGACAATAAATTATAATGGTTCACAAGTTGGCGGAATGATAGCTGAATTATTGGATCAACCTTTTGTAAGTTTGGCTACAAATCTGAAAATGAATGGCAATGTTGCAACGATTTCGAAGGAAATGGTTGGTGGAGATGAGGTTGTTGAGTTGTCCACTCCATTTGTTGTAAGTGCAGCGAAAGGCATGGCAGAGCAACGCATTCCAAATATGCGCGGAATTATGGCGGCGAGAACGAAACCGCTTGAGGTTATTCCTGCTGCGTCATGTGACCATTTGGTGTCATTTGAGTCATATGAGTTACCTGAGTCTAAGTCTGCTTGTAAATATGTAGATGCCGATAATATGGCTGAATTAGTTAGTTTATTGCACAACGAAGCAAAAGTTATTTAAAGGGAAGATCATGTCAGTATTAGTATATATAGATACCCTGAGTGGGAAAGTTACAAAAAGCGCAATG
>JALQVX010000179.1 GCA_023263555.1 Crocinitomix sp. | reverse complement strand
AAGCATCCATCTGAATATCCAAACTTGGATACATTGATCGAATGGCAGCATTAATCTCATCAAATTCCAATTGGGAAAGTTTTTTTTGTTGCAATGAAATAAAACTCTCTGCTACAATTCCCCATGCAATGCATAACCCATGTGTGGTAACTTGAGCATGCCTTAATTGATAACTTTCAATGGCATGCCCAATCGTATGTCCAAAATTCAAGTTCTTACGAATTCCTGTTTCAAGATGATCTTTTGCGACAATATCTCTTTTAATGGAGACGGATGTTCTGATTTTCTGGATCAGTTTTTCAGGTTGATTACACGGATCTATTTTAATGAGGTCCGACCAATAACTTTTGAATGTGATCAATCCATGCTTTAGCATCTCGGCGTATCCAGATCGTATTTCATCTGCAGGTAAAGTGGTTAAAAAATGGGGATCTATAAAGACGTAATCAGCATCCGCGAATACACCAATTTGATTTTTATGGACGCCTAAATCAATACCAGTTTTACCACCAACTGACGCATCTACTTGCGCCAATAATGTCGTAGGGACATTGATGAAACGCAATCCTCTCTTGTAAGTGGCAGCTATGAATCCGCCCATGTCAGTGATAACTCCACCGCCGATATTAAGAATTAAATCATTTCGTCCAATTTCATATTCGGTAAGTGCTTGCCAAACTTGTGAACAAATTTCAATGACTTTATTTTCTTCTCCGCTTGGCAGTTCGATAATTTCCGCTCCTTTTAACGCGTCGAAGTGTGTTATCAGGTGCTCCATCCAAAGTTCATTTACATTTTCGTCTGTAATTATGACTTTTTTAGCATGAAAGAAACGGTCAGAACATAATAGCTCATTGAAGCCGCTTTCTGCAAGTTGTCCAAATCGAATTTCAGAATTATTGTACGTCAGTGCTTTCATAGGCAATGCAAAAATAAAGAATTCATTTGCATTCTTATCGGTATAATTCGTTTACTTTTTCTTCTTTTTACTGGAAACGGCATGTGGGTTAAAATCTAAACAAACTTGGAGCCAATCTTCCAAGTCATCCTGACGGTCAATGCCTTCACCACGAACAAAAACATAGCCTTTCATTGGTCTTCCCGTAAAAGTCATAGGTTGCGCTCCTTCTTTTGCAAGTGAAGTTGCATGCTGCGCTTCACCAACACGGGCCATCAATAAAACGTCCTTCGTTTCCTTGTCCTGCAAAAGACCACAAAGCATTTTATTGTCCACCATTACACACCAACCACCCATCATCTTCTTTTCAACAAAAGTTACTTTTCTTGCTTCTAAAACTTGTCGGATTCGCTCCGCCTGATATTCGTCGTATGCCATAGATTAGATTTTAGATCGCTTCGCTCAAAGATTAAAGACAAAAGACTTTTATCTCTTCACCAATCACTTCAGCAGCTGCCTATTGCCTACTGCCTAATTTCTATTCACCAATCACTAGTGAGACCAGTCACCAATCACTTCAGCAGCTACCTATTGCCTATTGCCTAATTTCTATTCACCAATTACCAATCACCAGTCACCGATCAAAAATTCACCGCTGTAAACTCAAATTTCGTTCCGTCAAATAAACCGAAGTCGCTTAATTTTAATGCAGGGATGACCAAGAGTGCCATGAAAGAAAGCGTCATATAAGGAGCGTGAAGTTTAGCGCCCATTTCTTTTGCTTTAGCATCTATTTCCTGATACAATCGTCCGGCTGTCCAACCGTCTTGATCACTCATTATTCCCGCTACTGGCAACGGAAGTATCAGTTCTGAATCTTCTGAAACGGCACAGATCCCTCCTTTTTCCTTAATCAAGGCATTAACAGCTTTTGTAATCATTTCGTCATTCACACCGACTGCAATAATAGTGTGTGAATCATGAGCAACGCTTGAAGCAATAGCGCCTTCTTTTAGTCCAAAATTTTTGATAAATGCAACGGCAGGCTTCGCATCTTTATACCGATTCACGACAACAATTTTTAAGATGTCCTTTGCTGGATCGCTTACCAATAGTCCGTTTTCGATTTTTGCATCTGCGAGAATGGGATTCGTAATTAATTGACCGTCAAGGGCTTCAATTACTTTTATTTTTGATCCTTTGGCAAGCAACTCAAAATCGCTCGTTGTTTTTGAAGAGGTGCTAAAATTGTTCGGTTTATCAAAGGGAATGGATGCTATTTTAGATCCACCATTTTCTGCAACTACTATTCCGCGAATGTAGGTCTGGATGGGTTCAAATCTAACTAAATCTCGCGTGACTATAAAGTCTGCATCATCCCCAATAAGGAGTTGACCTACTTTTAATTTATAATGTTCAATCGGATTAATACACGCCATCTTTAAAAGCTTAAATAAATCAATGCCACGCTGAAGTCCGCGTGCAACAAGTGCATTTATGTGACTTAGAATGAGGTCGTCCGGGTGTTTGTCGTCTGAGCAAAACATCATCCGATCGGAGTGGTCGTGTGCCAAGTCAATTAAGGCGTCAAAGTTTTTTGCAGCGCTGCCCTCACGGATAAGGATTTTCATTCCGAGCTCCAATTTTTCCAATGCTTCTTCTTTTGTAAAACATTCATGATCAGTTGAAATACCAGCAGCAATATATTTTCGGACATCTTCTCCTCTTAAACCAGGCGCATGGCCATCCACAGGCTTTCCATTGGCTTGTGCATGTTTGATCTTTAATAGCACCTCTTCGTCCTCAAGAAGGACACCTGGATAATTCATCATTTCTGCTAAATAGCTTATATCAGGATCAGCCATTAAGCGCGCAATTCCTTCAGCATTGATAATTGCTCCTGCCGATTCGAATGAGGTAGCAGGCACGCACGAGGGAGCACCAAAATTAAATTTGAAAGGAACTTTTTTTCCGTTGTCAATCATATAACGAACGCCAGCTTCGCCTAAAACATTTGCAATTTCATGTGGATCGGATACCGTGGCAACTGTTCCATGAACGACTGCTAGTCGCGCAAATTCCGAAGGAACTAACATAGAACTTTCGATATGGATATGGGCATCAATGAAGCCGGGTAAGATATATTGATCCGTAACGGTTTCTTTTGGTTCTATCTTCAGGATTTTTCCATTTTCTACGGTTAATTCGCCCTTAAAAATGCGCTCGTTAAGGATGTCTACTATATTTCCGTTAATTTTCACGTGATGACTTGTTTTTTCGTTTTTGATCCGCTTACAATGTAGTAAATTCCAATTATATTTGCGTCATGATTTCATTCGATAACACGGAAATTGCCTTTGCAGGAAAGTCTGATAGTGACTTGCAATGGTCATATCGTCTTTTTAAGATGATTGGGATGCCATGGTTGGTAAAATTTGGTAAGGTGGCGACCAATGTCGCTTTTGCCATTCATTTGCCAATCAAAGGACTGATCAAGAAAACAATTTTCAAACATTTCTGTGGGGGTGAAAATATCGACGACTGTAAAGGTAAAATTGAAGAATTAGGTCGTTTTAAAATCGGAACGATTCTCGATTATTCGGTTGAAGGAAAAACGACAGAAGGAGATCTTGACCGCACACGGGACGAAATTATCGCTTCTATTGCGACAGCAAAAAACAATAAGAACATTCCTTTTGCTGTCTTTAAAGTAACAGGTGTTGCTCAAACATCTATTTTACGCAAAGCAAATGGCGGCGCAGAGGATCTTAGCGAAGCAGATCGCAAAGAACTTGCAGTTTCTATGCAACGGGTAGATGCTATTTGCAAAGCGGCCTATGAAGCTGACGTTCCTGTCTTTATTGATGCAGAAGATAGCTGGTTTCAAGATACAATTGATCGTATGGTCAATGCTATGATGTCCAAGTATAATAAAGAAAAGGCAGTGGTGTTTAATACCTTGCAAATGTATCGTCATGATCGTTTGGCGTTTTTGAAAAAGACACATCTCGAAGCGGTTGCAGGTCAGTATTTTGTTGGTATTAAAATGGTACGTGGAGCTTACATGGAAAAAGAACGAGAAGCAGCTGCTAAGGATGGTTACCCTTCTCCAATTCATGCGACAAAGGAAGATACTGATAGAGATTATGATCAAGGATTGGCTTATATCGTTGAGCATATTGAACAGTTTGCGCTTTGTGCAGGAACGCATAATGAGATTAGTTCTCTTCGCTTGGTTGAATTAATGGCTGAAAAAGGATTGGATCCAACAGATCCGCGCTTATTTTTTGCCCAACTTTTGGGAATGAGTGACCATATTTCTTATAATGTGGCGCATGAAGGGTATAATGTTGCGAAATATGTTCCTTATGGGCCTGTCAAAGAGGTCATGCCCTATTTATTGAGACGTGCGGAGGAAAATACCTCTGTTGCCGGTCAAATGGGGCGTGAATTAAGTCTGATTGTCAAAGAAAAAAAGAGACGCAAGGCATTAAAATAGTTAAATTACCAGCTCATGAATTCAATCATATCTGGAATTTTTCTACTGATCGGTCTCTTAAGTTTAACCTATTTAGCTTGGCGATTGCTCGAAGAGAAGGAATTTAAGAAAGGCCTTCTTGTAATTCTTCTGTTAGGTTTGCTCTTGCGTATTTTTTCTGCTACTGATCCGTTTCTTCATTCATGGGATGAGCGTTATCATGCACTAGTGGCAAAAAACATGATTAATCATCCACTTAAACCCACTTTGCACGAGCATCCTATTTTAGCTTATGACAATCAAAACTGGGTAGGAAGTAATATCTGGCTTGCTAAACCGATCCTCCCTCTTTTTTTAATGTCAGGAAGCATTGCATTATTTGGTGCGAATGTAGTTGCGGTTCGATTTGTGTCTGTTATACTCAGTTTGTTAGCGATATGGCTCACTTATTTAATCGCTAAGCGAATTTTTGATGAAAAAGTAGGATACGTAGCGGCTTTTCTACATGCCATTCAAGGGAGTATGCTTGAATTGGTTGGTGGTAGAATCTCTTCTGATCATGTGGAACTCTGTTTTATTGTAATGGTTCAACTTGCCGTTTATTTTGTGCTCAAACGCTTTAATCGTGAGGGAAAGGACTTATCCATTTTTATTGCCGGTCTTTTTATGGGATTTGCTTTTTTGTCGAAGTGGTATCCCGGTCTTATTGTATTGCCTATTTGGGCACTTTTCTTTTATTTTTATTTTGGATTTAAAATGCTTCTTTTTTTCAGGCAATTTCTTCTGCTCATACTAGGATTTGGAATCGTTGCAATACCTTGGACAGCTTATATGCTTTTGGATTATCCTGCTGAAATGACTGAAATCTTAAAAGGAGCGGCTTCTGCTTATACAACAGCTGTAGCTAGTCACGATAAACCGCCTTTTTATTACTTTTTTCAGATGCTTTATCTCTTTGGTGAACTCGTTATTATTCCGCTCTTCTATTTTGTGTTTTGGGCTGTGAAAAAGAGAGCTAAATTCAGGTATTGGCCTCTACTTGCATGGGTTATTATACCGCTTGTTTTATTTTCCTTGGGCGATACGAAACGCTTCACTTATTTATTGATTGCCGCACCTGCATTTTTCATCATTACGGCTAAATTTTGGATGGCACTCTACGAAAATCATGCTAAAATAATACCTAAAGGGGTGCGAGTTTTGTTATTGATTCTTTTGATCGGTTTACCATTTCGATATGGTATTGAACGGGCGAAGCTTTTCACAACTGAATCAACTACCTCACTTTTTTATCAATACTCTTCTGAGGAACTATCTTATTTGACACCTCATACAATCGTGTTTGGATCGGATGATTATATCGAAATCATGTTTCATACAGATGTATATGCAGCTTACCGTGAGCGGCCGATTGATAAAGAGCTCAATCAATTTATTGCGGAAGGTTATACAATTGTAGTGGCGGAAGGGAATCATCTTGTGCCTTACAAACCTTAAGACTTTTCTTTCATCTTCGTTAAACATTTCGAGCATAAACAATTTTCATATTTCTCGCTAATTTCTGCTAAGACTTGGCTAGATAAAATATGATTCGAACACTGACATTGTTCAATTGCATCAACCTTGCATTCAAACGATTCGTGGCATTTAGAACAATTTTTAAGCATAATTTAAATTTTTAGACATCTTCCGTTTCACCGATAAAAGCCGGGGAGAAGTTGACCAAATAGAGTTGTTGACTTGCTCGCGTAACTGCTGTATAGAGCCAACGCATATATTCTGAATCCCACATTTCATCTACAAAATAACCGTGGTCTACAAAAACCGCTGACCACTGTCCACCCTGTGCTTTATGACAGGTAACTGCATAGCCGAACTTTACCTGCACGGCTTGAAAATATGGATTTTGCATCACTTTTCGATTTCGTTCCCGCGCATTTTTAAGGTAGGGATATTCTTCACTCGCAATGCGATAAAACAATTGTTTTAAATCCGATCGAGGAAGGGAAGGACCTTCGTGTCGGATGGCGTTCAAAAGAATTTTAATTTCTAAAGTGTCCATTTCAGGATAATCAATGAGACGCACTTCTATATCTGCAAATTCGCACCCGAAAATTTCCTCTCTTCTGATGATTTTAAGGATCTCCATTAATTCACCATTGGCTATAAATCCTGCCTCTGATTTGGGATCTAACCAATGGTAATTATTCCGCGTAGCCATGATGACATCTCCTGCATTCAAATCTTCCTCTTGCCATAAAATCCGTCGTCTAATTTGCTCATTAAACAAGTTGGCACGTTTATTTGAACGTGTAACAACCATCACTTCATCTCGTCCAAATTGACTGATCGCAGAATCTAATTCTTCTTGTAATTGCAAACCATTAATAGCACGCGCATCTGTTTGATTGAAAGGCAAAAGTGGCGGAAGCTCTTCAAATACTCGAAGTGAACCAGCTATTTCTAAAATGCCTGATTTATGACTTTGTCGAACAATTTCATTCAGTTGCCCATGCGTAACCTCTAGTGCATAGGTGGCTTGCAAATAGTCTTTTTCGAGTGCAGGACTTTTATCCATGCCAATGGGAGGAAGCTGACCTTTATCACCCACCAGCAGAAGTCTACAATTTTGACCCGAATAGACATATTCTACAAGGTCATCCAAAATATTACGTGGATTGAAAGAATCATTATTTGAACTTGTATCGGTAGAAATCATTGACGCTTCATCCACGATAAATAAGGTATTCGTATGTTTGTTTTGGCCCAGCACAAACCCATCTTCACCATCTGATTCAGATGAAAAGTAGATTTTTCGGTGAATTGTAGAGGCCTTATTGTGACTGTAGGTTGAAAGTACTTTTGCTGCCCTTCCGGTGGGAGCTAATAAAACTGATTTTATCT
>JALQVX010000132.1 GCA_023263555.1 Crocinitomix sp. | reverse complement strand
CGTGCTGATGAGCCCCTGCAAAATCCGGGACGCATTTATGTGTACGAAGATTATTTGTTGGTCAATGATCAAGCAAAAGGGATTCATATTTATGACAATTCGAACCAAAACAATCCGCAACACCTATCTTTTATTGCCATTCCTGGTAATATGGATTTTTCAGTAAGCGGAGGTATGTTGTATGCAGATAATGTAACGGACATGTTAATCGTGGACATTACTAATCCTGCTGCACCTGCTTACAAAAGCAGAATTTCAAATGTATTTCCGGTGCAACAATTCCCTGATGAATTTGGCGCATTCGAATGTGTTGATCCATCAAAAGGCTTAGTGGTTGGATGGGAGAAAACAGAATTGACAAACCCTAAATGTTTTAAATAAATCAGCATTAACTAAAATTTTAGACCAATGAAAAAGTTAAAAATAGTTTTACTTGCTGCTTTATGTGGGGCAGTGGTAATGAGTTGCGAGAAAGAAGACGCAACACAAGTAGAAAACGAAAACAAAACCATGAACCAAGTTTCAACAGGAACGGGTGGTTCAATGGCACAATTTACAATCATTGACAGTTATTTATACACGGTTGATTATAAGTCACTAAAAGTGTTTTTGATTTCAGATCCAGCCAATCCAGAATTATTGGAGACGATTAATTTAGGTGTTGGAATTGAGACAATTTATCCTGAAAATGATCATTTATTTATCGGAACACAAAATGGAGTGCTTATTTATGATGTGACCAATCCAAGAAGTCCAGAAAAGGTTTCAGAAGTGGATCACGTAACAAGTTGTGATCCTGTTATTGCCAATGATCACTATGCAATAGCAACGTTGAGAGGTGGAACGCCTTGCAATGGAAATCTAAATGTATTGGATATTATAGATATCGAAGATTTATCCAATCCTATTCTGGTAGCTTCGCGTGAACTCATCAATCCTTACGGACTTGGATTTTCAAATACCAATGAAAATATCATTTACGTTTGTGATGGATATGCAGGTTTAAAAGCCTATGACATTTCTAACTTGGACATGATTGAAGAGGTTATGTTCATGGAAGAGTTAGAAGCCATTGATGTGATTGCACGTGAAGACAATTCATTAGTGGTATTAACACGCCAAGGGATTTACCAATTTGACGCTTCAAATGCAACAAATTTGGTTCAAAAATCATTTATTGGTATTCAATAAAAAACAATAAGAAGAATAGGGGGGAGTGGAGACATTCCCCTTTTCTCTCTATCACCGAAATATTCGTATCATGAAAAATTTAGTTACCCTGTTGTTCGTGGTTTCTTCTTGTCTTGTTTTTTCTCAAACGGCCGATAATGAAACGGATTCATTGCGTTCGGCAGAACCTTGGACCTGGGCAAATGCCACAAAATATGTGAAGTTTTCACCATTGGAAGTGTTCTCCGTCGTTCCTACTTTCGGCATTGATTATGAAGTTAAGATGAAGAACGGGAGCGGACTTCAAGCGGGTATCGCAGGCATTCCACCAACCTTGCAAATATTGGCTGGAGAGGCCTTTAATGGCTATGATAAAATGGGGGGGTATAAACTCCGATTCGAAGGGCGCGCCTATATGCCGGTGAAGACAAATCGATATATATCAGGTGGAATTTCATTTAGACATTTAATCATCCGCGATATTGTTGCAGTAGGTATGGAGGAAGTGATTGGTGAATTTGGGGAACCTACTTTTGCTTATTTTATGAATGTGCCTATGGTTTTCAATCGGTTTAATACGCATTTTGAATTCAAGTATGGGTTTCAAAAAGTGATCGATAATTCAGTGTTGATAGAAATGTATATGGGCTTGAGTTTACGCAGCGTTCGCGTTCAAACAAACAGTGAACTTCCAACTGGATCAGGTGTTCCTGACCAAAGAGGCATGTGGACCTTGACAGATGGTCACAAATTAACCTATCCTGTTCCGATCTTCGGATTTAAGTTTGGATTTTTAGCCCCATCATGGATGGGAGGAAAATAGAACAAGATTTACCTATCGGTAATACTTAAATGGGAAGAGGAGCATGCCAAAACAAGCCTGCTGCAGCAGACAGACCAGCCCCGATAATTAACAACCGATAGCGTGGCAAGATCAGCGTTTCAGACAGCGTGACCTGACCCCGCAGCCATTCAGGCAGCGGCACCGCAATG
>JALQVX010000285.1 GCA_023263555.1 Crocinitomix sp. | reverse complement strand
TAAGCCAAGTTTTCCAATTCGTATTCCTATACGAAAAATATTGCCCAATAGCCATTAACAACATTATGGGCATAGCCATCCATAATTGAATCGCATTATAATCCCGAGCTACCGGTACAGCCGTTCTAAATCCAAATAATTTATGGAAAGTAGCGACGGCATTACAAGAAGGATTAACAAAGGCTGGTTTCAATATCGGTCATACCAATACAGCAGTAACTCCTGTTTTCTTGGAAGGAACCTTAGCTGAGGCAACAAATATCACATTCGATATGCGTGAAAATTACAATATCTTCTGTTCAATCGTGGTTTACCCCGTTGTTCCCAAAGATGTAATTATGCTTCGTTTGATTCCTACTGCAGTGCATACATTGGAAGATGTAGCCTATACAATCGAGACGTTCAAAACAGTTCAAGAAGGTCTACGTGAAGGTAAATACAAAGCTGAAGATTTAGCGAAAGTTGATACTGATCAATAATTCGATTTAAGTTTATATAAAAACGCTCCGTTCAATTGACTTGTGCGGGGCGTTTTTCGTTTACCTTAGTTAGTTGTTTTAAGCCGAACGACTTCCTTTGCGTATTTAAGCAATGGACGAACCTTATAGGCGCCCATGGTTTGACTTACGACTTCTTCGTTCGCCTTCAGGAAATAGAGTGTCGGATAAGCTGTTAATTTGTATTTCTTTGACAGTCTAGCTCCTTCCGGATCCTTTTCCATGTCCATCTTTACATTAATGAAATATTCATTGAAATAAGTGCCTACACTTTCGTCTTGAAATGTTGTACGCGCCATCCATTTGCACGGTCCACACCAAGAGGCGTATGCGTCCAAGAAGATCATCTTGTTTTCTGATCGCGCTTTCTCTAGGGCTTCTTGCCATGTACCTGTGAAAAAATGAATACCCACATTTTCCGTCGCTTCTTTTTTGAAATGGATGCGTTCGCCCACTGAAATTTTGCCGAGGGTGGCAAATGAATAAGAGGTAAGAAGTAATGCGAAAAGGATCAATCTATGTTTCATGTTTACGTTTTTATAATTAACTTCATGCAAAATTTATTCCAATGCATAAAAGTATCGATTTATGTGACGGGTTGAGTCCTGAATATCTACAAGAAATTGAAAATTTTATTGCTGAATGGGAATCTTCATCTGATTTTATAACCGTAAACACTTCTGGGTCAACTGGAACTCCAAAATCAATTCAACTAAAAAAGGAGCATGTTCGTGCCTCTGCAATAGCGACAGGTAATTTTTTTAATTTTCAAGTCGGTCAATCTGTTTTGCTTAATTTGTCACCACATTATATCGCGGGTAAATTAATGATTGCGCGCGCGCTCATCCATGACATGCGCATATTCGTCGCTCCACTGGATCAAAATCCGTTGTTAAATGTAACACTGGCTGAAATTGATTTTGGCGCTTTTGTTCCCTACCAAATTCAGGCTATTTTATCGGATCCAATTAGTACGGCTAATTATTCCAAAATTAAAAATGTTATTATTGGCGGTGCACCTTTGGCATTGGAGTGGCAGCAAAAACTGATGCTTTTATCGAATTCGTCCTATATCACTTTTGGTATGACTGAAACGATCACACATTTTGCCTTGCAGCATATTTGTAAACAAGAAGATTTTTTTACCTGTTTACCTGGATTTACTATAGAAAAGGATGATCGAGGATGTTTGGTTATACAGGATAACCCGATTTCAGAGCGTTTGGTCACGAATGATTTAATAGAATTGATGAATGATCGCCAATTTAAATGGTTAGGTCGTTTGGATTTTGTCATTAATTCGGGAGGTATAAAAATTTCGCCAGAGCAAGTCGAATTTAAATTAGCACATTTGTTTCCATCACGGGCTTATTTTATCCACGGAAGGGAATCCGCAATTTTTGGACAAGAAGTGGTTTTGTATATCGAAGGAGAGGAATCAACCAAGGAGACTGTTTTACAGGTCGATTTAGCCACTATTTTAGCCACCTATGAGCGACCGAAAGCAATTGTCTTCGTGCCTATTTTTGAGCGAACGAGTACGGGTAAGATTTTGCGGAAAAATTATCGTTGATCCGTTCGAGCATAAATCAGCAAGACAAAATCGTAGCTAAAATGGGCAGTAATGGCATGCCATAAACTTAAATTTTCAGCTCCCCAACCGACCAATACAATAAAAAAAGTCAATAAAATACCTAAGGTGTTTTTGCGCCAATTATTGAATGAATAATATCCATGAATGGCAACAAAAAAGATAGCTGTAATCCAAATACCGATTAAAGGTTGAACGGCTCCCCTAAAAAAGATCTCTTCTCCAATGCCTGCGCAAAGTGATAGGTATACAGCTCGCCAGCGTGTAATTTTCAGATGATTGAGCATACTTTTATATTCAGACAAGGCTTTTTCAAACTGAGGCAACTCGCTAATCCAAATTACAAAAAGTCCGAATAAAATTCCTGCCGAAAAAAAGGTTGGCAAACTAAAATAGGTCGAAGGTGGAAGTCTAAAAATGGAAATAAAATCAACATCAGAAAAATACAAGATAGGCCATGCTAACAATGGAAAGAAAAGCAGTGTTGCTAATCCCATAAACCAGACTTTTGTAAAAATTTTTCGCAAGGGTGTCTTTTTTGATGTTAAAACAAAATTACATTTTCTTTCTTCGTTGGGCCAATAGTTGAACGGATAATTGCTAAAGATACACCTTAAATAAAATTGACTTTGATAAAAAGATGCCGATTTGAGCCTTTGATTGATTAAATTTATATTTGAGTTGAATGGGTAAGTGTTAAGCGCATGAATAAAAACAATTTACAAGTAGAACAGCCAAAAAAAAGAAGTCAAATCCGACAAAAATTAGGCAAGGAATATTTTTGTTTGAAAGAAAAATGGCGTTGGGTTGTTAGAAAAGAAAAATTAGCAAAACAGCGATTAGAAGATCATTTACCGATCGAATTTATAACGCATCAATCCTTCCTGCGACGACCCTTAAAGGATGTAGAAATGTATTTGCAAGAGAATAAGGTTACCAATCTGCGCTTAGCTTCCGCATGTATTGCAGGCGTTATCATTAAACCAGGAGAAACCTTTTCAATTTGGCAAATGGTCGGACGACCGACGAAATTAAAAGGCTATTTAGAAGGAATGACTTTGAGTAACGGACAAGTCACAAAAGGAATCGGAGGTGGATTGTGTCAATTGGGAAATTTGATTTATTGGATGGCCATTCACACCCCACTAACAGTGACAAAAAGATGGCGTCATAGTTATGATGTTTTTCCAGATGTCAATCGAAAAATTCCGTTTGGAAGTGGAGCAACCTTGTCCTATAATTATATCGATCTTCAATTAAAAAATGAAACGACTCAAGATTTTCAAATCAATTTATGGTTGAATGAAACGCATTTAAAGGGTTCGATAAATTCCAATAAACCAGCCAGTTTTTCTTACGAAATCCAAGAACGCAATCACCGCTTTGTGCAGCAATGGTGGGGTGGATATACGCGTCACAATGAGATTTGGCGAATAAAAACCAATCTTGAAAATCATGAAAGTGAGAACGAATTGATTACGGAAAATCACGCGGTGATGATGTATAATCCATTGCTTGAATAGATTATTGACTTGTATAAGAATCTTATTTTCCGTCAGTCTCTCCATTTTACAATTGATCAAATAGGTCTAATTAATCATGTGATCCTCATTCTAGATGGAAGAGCTGTTTACCATGCACAAAACATACAAGGGGCCACCCCGATTGCTACTAATTTTGCAGATGGAACCTATATTATAACTGTAACCCAAAATAATAAAAGTTACCAATCAAAAATCGTGTTTCGCAACTAGCTACTACGTTGTGAAACATAGTTTTTAAGCACTCATTTGTCGTTTCGATAAATGAGTGCTTTTTTTAAAGGTTGATTCGTAAGGCTCTTCCTATAGATTCTTCTACCTTTGTAGAGCAATAAAAACGGTAGATAGAATTATGACGTGGTTTAGTTCTCGTATTGGTTTAGGTAATAAGGTTTCAGGATTTAATTTCGAATCAGATATTGTAACGTGGTGCAATCGAGTACTGCGTGGATTTGGATTGAAGGGAGAAATGATGATCTATCTTAGAACCTTCTTATTATTAATTGTCGCTATTGTGTTGGGTATTATTCTTTGGTGGATTACTCGACGTGTTTTGATAGAAATTATTCACCGCATTGTTCACAAATCCAAGACTAAATGGGACGATCACTTGGTTAAAAATAGGTTCTTTGCAGCACTCGCGCATCTTGTTCCTTTCCTCTTTCTAGATTTTGCAATTCGCACCATTTTCTTTGATAATAGTGGATTGCGTGATGTTTTAATTCGTTTAGCCGATCTGGTAATTATCACGATTTTTATCTACGTCCTCATTCGATTTTTAAATACGGTGCGAGATGTATTATTGGAAAATCCTCGATATAGAGACAAGCCAATTGCCTCCTATGTTCAACTCAGTCAAATTATACTAACGGGTTTGCTGATCATCATGATGATTTCGGTAGCTTTTCAGGTTGATCCTCTGGTGATTGTCACTTCAATGGGTGCGCTTACAGCAATCCTTTTATTAATTTTTAAAGATACAATTCTTGGCTTTGTGGGTAGCATTCAGTTAGCCGCCAACGATATGATTCGCATTGGCGACTGGATTACCATGGAAAAATATGGGGCTGATGGAGATGTTGTGGAAATTAATTTAGCAACTGTTAAAGTGCAAAACTTCGATAAAACAATCACGACCATACCTACCTATTCATTTATTTCAGACTCTTTCAAAAACTGGCGTGGAATGCTGGATTCGGACGGGCGGCGAATCATGCGTTCCATTAATATAAAAATTCAATCGGTTAAATTTTGCAATCCTGAGCTACTTTCAAAACTCGCCGAAATTGAATTGATCCGCGATTATATTACAACGACTGAAGATAAGATCAAAAACTTTAATGAACAGAATAAGGTCAATCGTTCGGTCTTATTGAATGGCTTAAACCAAACTAATTTGGGAATTTTCCGTCATTATATCACGCGCTATTTAGAGTCCTGTAAAGAAATTAATCATGAAATGCCTTTAATGGTGCGTCAATTGGAACCGAAAGATACGGGTGTGCCCATTCAGCTTTACACATTTACAAAGACGCAAGAATGGGCAGAGTATGAAGGTGTAATGGCTGATATTTTTGATCATCTCTTGGCGGCAGTTCAGTATTTTGAACTAGAGGTTTTTGAGCAGCCTGCAGGTTCAGACATGCGCGCATTAACTGGAATTCAGCGGTTAAAATCCTAATTTGCCCCTTCCAAATAAATAGTTTCCACCTGATTTCCTCGCTCAAAAATAGCGTGAAAGATCAATTTTCCTTCCTCGTTGTATTTTCGAAAATCCCCTTGTTGGAAATTCATATCAAAAAATTTTTCTTCGTTCAGCTGACCATTTTCGTAGTATGAGCGCATTTCACCATCTACTTTACCTTTTGTGAAATGTTTCAATAAGGCGAGTTGACCGTTGGCGTAATATTTTTCACAGCTACCCGTATAGCCCTCACGCGGCACCACTTGATAAAAATTATTATAGGTTTGATCAAAGAGTAGATCGTCGCAGTCGCAAACTTCAATAGCCGTCTCACTGCCTTCTTCGCTATCTCCCGCACAGTTCACCAATGAAAATAATAAAAGGATGGTCAATATATAGCGTGCGAAGTTATTCATGTGTCAAGTCTTTCCTCAAAGTTACTTATTTTTTAGTGAATCATCTTGTCTGTCTAAACGATTCGTTTTAAGTCGAATGACAAGGGGCTACAAAAAAACGCATGCTTTTTTCTCAAAATAGTTGTATAAGATCTAAACAATGCATATATTTGCTCCGCTCTAGCGAGAGCCAAAAAAAGAAATTTGACATTCAAGATATATTTCTTAGTTGATCCGTCAGCGGACGGATCGTCGGGCTCATATCCGTCAAATGACGGACGCCAGTTCGAGAGATTGAGAAGAAATTAAAAATATATTGCGGGGTGGAGCAGTTGGTAGCTCGTCGGGCTCATAACC
>JALQVX010000267.1 GCA_023263555.1 Crocinitomix sp. | reverse complement strand
CCGTTCTCTCTAACCCTTCGCTAGCGTTATTACGGCGTTATAAATGAATGGCGTTATACGTTTTTGCAAACTTTAAAAGGGTTTGGTTCGTTCAAAATCTTCTTTGTTAATTATAAATGGAAAATAACAAAACCCACAACTTTAGTACTTGATCCATTATTTAATTGCGCATCTGGAAGATATGGTTTGCGTTCATTGCAAGTCGGCCTATGTTATTGTGCTTGGTAGAGGTGGTTGATTGGATAAAATTTAAACCCGCAAGGCTGTTCATGTTAGATCTTCGTAAAAAACGATACCCACTTTTTTTATGATGTTCGGGGTGCCTATTTTGTCAACGAGATGGACAAAAAACGAATCACTTTTCAATCCGTAGAAATATCATTTACGCTTTTTATAAATTTGCCATCTGAAAACAATAAATAACGGTTATACAGGACATCATCAGGTACTTTTTTCATGTTTAATAAATCAGCAAGAAATCGCTTGACGTATTTATTACAAAAATCTGTTTTATAAAATGCGGCAAGAGTGCAGAATCGCGAGTAAAAAAAAGAGATAAATGAATCTTTTCATGTTATTGAGGGGAATAGCCTAATTTAATTTGGATTTTCTTCGTAATACTTAATCCACATATCCATGTAATGTAAATAAATTAATTCGGGAAGAAAGAGAAAGAGCAACAAAAGACCAAAACCCGGAACAAAATCGATCAAAGGAGTTTGGAATACTAAGAAGGCGTATCCAAAATACAAAATAGCAAAGAGGAATAAAATGAGTTTCGCAATTCCTTTTACAGTTTTATTTTTTGAAACAAGATAGAGGATGAAAAAGAGGTAGAACGGGAGGAGTATTAAACCAAATTCATCACTAAAAAGATAGTTCGGTTGCCATTCTTCACCTATTTCTGTACTCACGTCAGGGGCATAGATAAGCGCAAATGGAAGGATGATTTGAAGGATTAAGGTGAGACCAATACTATAAAAGATGATTTTACGGTAGAGTTGATTTTTCTTGGGCGTCATTTTAGATCGTTATGTTCGGATGATGAATTGATGAGGTTCGCTGCGCTCAAAGATACGAGACAAAACATTAAAGACTGCGTTTTGACATGGTTTAATCCGTGATAATCTGAGTAATCTGTGGTGTACATTTTTTCGCTTCGGATTTCCACAGATTTTTATGAGACCTATGACGTCTTTAACAAAGAACAATATTTGTGTGGAGAGCTGCTCTTGCCTGAAAAAAAACTATTGACCAATTTCTAATGGCAAATTAATGTCACAGCTCATCATTCAACCAATGGTGGATAGAATCAAACGATAAAGAGAGTAGCGGCCTACTCAGGTTTAAATACCTCAAATCGATTTCACAAAATCTAAAAAGACGTTTTTATGACGTTCGAGGTCCAAATTTGGCGAAAGCGAAGCACGCACAATATAATCCTTATCACCTTCTTTGGTTGTTCCTTGCGTAGAAGTTGCGGGAATGGTCCAATAACACCCTTTCAGTTGCCCGTAGCTTACACAAAATTTACTTTCCTCCGGAATTTCAGTAATCATTAAGTTGATTAATTTCAGGTTGAGTGCACGTTTATACGCTTCCTTTTCTTCTTCCGAATTTCCTTTTGTAGGAAGGTCGAGTGAAAAAACGGAAGGCGTAAATCCTTGGTTGGCGAGCTCTTCTGAAACGAAATTAATCTTTGCAGTTGGCAATGTTTCGGTAATGAAATGCACAAATTCACGCGTATTTTTATACGCATCACTGATGCGTTGATTCATGGACGGCAACTGTTTGGCCAAGATTTCATATTGAAAGGGTGTCGCTTCATTATCACAAAGGCTGAGGTGCAATTCAATCTTATTAATTAAGACATTGGTTTTTGTATTTCCAACGCAGTAACCTGAAGTCACCAGTCCGCCACTTGGGAATTTGGATCCACTTGCAAAAGAGATGGTTCTCACCGTAGACAACATTTCCCCTTCACCTAAAAAGTGAACATTTGGACAAAACGTTTGATCGAGAATAAAGACAGGATCGATTGCGGTTGCACCTGTTGGTGTTTGACGCACTTTACTCAGCACAGCTTTTAATTCGGCCAAATTTGGCACTTCAACTCTTGGATTGGTTGGAATTTCAGCGATAATATAAGGAACGGCATCTTCGCTTGCAATTTTGGCTAAAATTAGATCGATACTTTGAACCATGTCATTGCCTCCATCTACAGG
>JALQVX010000176.1 GCA_023263555.1 Crocinitomix sp. | reverse complement strand
ATTACAACAATAAGTCAAAAGTTACTCTTCTTGGAGTGATTAATATTGTAAAGCACAATCGAATTGCAAAGATTGATGAAGGATTGGAAGTTGATAATGCCCCAGGCGGATTTTTTGGTTTAAAAAATCAAGGTATATTTTTTCCAGATTCAGTTGGAGGCATTGAATTAACAACAGTAGTGGACGAATTTAAAATGAATACGTGGTGTTTTACACCTACAGGCAGTGTATTAAATTTTTATGATCCTTCCACCTCCGAAGATTGGAAATCTAATTTATACCGTGCATACAATAATCCTAATTATGACGTCACTAATAATTTCACGAGAGGTATAGATATGTATCACGCCAATCGCTTCAATGTCACCTTTGATGCTGACCCAATAGACGGACGTGAATATGCAAACACTGGACATACCTGGTTTACCTCAGATCAAAGTGCGTTTTTACTTTATTTCCTTATTGGAAACGACGATTTAGATGGAATCTATGAAATAACGGATGAGTTTGGCTCCTATCCAGCAACTTATAATTATGGTAAATCGGCCATTTTACCGTCAACTGATTTTGAAGGAGATATACCCATTCGTACGAGTTCAGTTTTAGATCATTCGCTTACCGTAGATAATACAAGGCTTTCAGTAAATGCAAACGAAGCAATTGGTTTGAGTACATCTCCTTTAGATTTGGGCACCCCAGAAAATGGGTCGCATTTTGTAATGTTGTTGGGTAATATTTGTGATGCTACTCCAACCGTAACACTCGAAATCACGAATGATGGAGAGTTTGATATAGGTCATTATGGCACAGGAAGAACAGGAACAGTTTTGGTTCAAAGTGGTCATGATTTAGTTGTCAAATCGGGCGGAGTTGTGACGGTTAATCCTTGGAGTACATTAAAATTAAACGGCGGTGGTGATATACATATTGAAGACGGCGGTAAATTAATTATAGAAGATTATGGATCGTTTATCACAGAGAGCGGAAGTACCATTCATCTGTATGAAGGAGGAGAAATTGAATTTAAAGGAAATAACGCCCTAATTGATATCGGAGGAAATTTGCATTTACACGAAAATGCAGTATTTAATCCAACACATGTTGGTGTGAGCAGTGGAAAGGTCATTTGGAATAGTGCAGAAGGTGATATAATAGCTGCTCCCGGCAGTAAATTTTGGTTAATTGGCGACGGAAGTTCTGATCCGCTTTTAACAATTAATGAAGGTGTAAAACTAATTGCGCCAAATACGTTAGATCAATTTTTATTGGCTTCTTGTCAGGTATTATTCCGTTCAGAAGAAGATTTTCCTTTGCAAGTTTTTGCACCCTTTAAGTCATCAAATGTAAGTTATGAGGTGCAAGATAACGTAGAAACAGCACTAATTCATCCTAAAGTTGCATGCTTTAATAAATCGTTGATTACAAGTTCTGAATTCAATGATGTTTGTTTACAAGCGGAAGAAATAGTTGATATAGATGGCTATTTTTTGCATGTTGTTCATTGTGATTTTGATTTGACTTATGAGAAAAATGCAACGCCTTTAACCTTAATCGGGGGTAACATTTCGTTAAGTTTTAGCGATTTTAGTGGGTTTGCCGGTAATGCCTTAAAAATGGATTTTAGGACTTCCTACTCAAGTATTTATAATTCAACTTTTACTTCTTATGGTTCGCCTGTGGGCGAAGCTATATTGGATGCGTCTACGAGTGAATTGTCCGTGAAAAACTGTACGTTTACCAATGGTCTAAAAGGGATAACAAAGCACTATGGACAATTGACCTTAAGATGTAATTCTTTTAACGATCTGAATGATTGGGCAGTTTATGGGGGGGGATATTCCCGTGTAGAAATGAGCGCCAATTTGGGTGCGGGTTATAATACATTTTCCGACATTGGTATCAATAACGTAATATTAGATCAGGCACAGTTTTTATCAATTAATGGAGGATATAATTATTTTGATTACAACGGAAGTAGCTCGAAAACCGTTCAGGGAACTTTTATATATGATCTACCTGACGGTCTGCTATTACCAGGTTTCAAAAATCAATGGAACCCTGAAAACGCAGTGCCAGTTGACGGATTTGAAATTACGCATTACAGTTCTGGATCACCAATTATTTACTCACGGATAAATCCTGAGAGTAAAAGTTGTGGTGTTGGAAGCCCTAGTGTTCCTATTTATAATGTGCCTGGTGGTGGTGGAACATATTTCCCAGAAATCACGATAACAGGGGAGTCGAATGCGCTGCGATTGGATTCGGCAATTTCTAAAGCTTTTGAATCATCCTCAGCTTGGGATTCAACTGCAAACGATCTCGTGGCGATTCAACAATATCACGATATTCTCACGCATCAATATTCACAAGCTGAAAAGAGCGATACATTAATTCAGTATTTTTTAAATACCGCTTTTCAACAAATGAAACACACCGTTGGTCGTGCTGTAACTGATAGTGTTATTCTAAAAAGCCAAAATCAATCTTCATTCAGCACTCCTCTTCAGCAATATGTAGATGTCTTAAATTTACGATCTCAAAAAGACACCTTTTCTTTATATGATTATGCTGATCGTTTTTATTTAGAACTCGACAAAGCCCATCTATTCCGCATGTTAGGTCATACTCAAACGGGATTGGATATTTTGCAAAATTTGAATCTTTGTAATTTAGATTCTACTGAGCAAGTAGTTTTAAATGATTGGATGTTTGTGTATGAAGAGCAACTCGCAAAGCAGAATATAGGTTTTGAAGCTTACGGAATTGATACGATCTATACAGATATGTCAGGATATCAAACCCCAACCTCAACTCAAGCAACCGAATTTACATTCGGATCAGTTATCAATAGCTTAACATCCATCACTTATCGCTCTTGCTCAGGCTTGTTAAAACCCGAAGAGGATGAAACCATTC
>JALQVX010000130.1 GCA_023263555.1 Crocinitomix sp. | reverse complement strand
AGCAGGCCTTTAAGTCGAACCTGGTAGAATTTATTGAAAAGAGTTTTAAATCAACCTCAAAATTGCCTGAGATTGATGATTTTTTGGGTCACCTGACCTTACTCACAATACCTACAAATAATGCGACCACCTTCCAAGGTTTAAAGGACTGTTTAGAAGCTGAATCTTCATGGCAACGCGTATTTTATTTTTCAGTGCCTTCGTTGGCTTTCAGTGAAATTTGTACCACATTGAAAGCAGCCAACTTGCTAACAGAGTCTTGCAAAGTTGTACTCGAGAAACCATTAGGCAACAGTCTACAGTCAAGTCAAGAAATTAATACAATTATATCAGGAGCTTTTAAAGAATCACAGATTTTTCGTATTGATCACTACCTTGGAAAAGAAACGGTTCAAAACATTATGGTTTTGCGCTTTGCCAACCATTTATTTGAGCGGGCGTGGAACGCGGATAATATTGACAGCGTTCAGATCACCGTTGCAGAAGCCCTTGGTGTAGAAAAACGCGCAGGTTATTACGATAAAACAGGAGCACTCCTCGATATGGTACAAAACCATTTGCTTCAAATATTATGTTTGATTGCAATGGAACCACCTTCGAATCTCAATCCGGACACGGTACGTAACGAAAAATTAAAAGTATTAGAAGCATTGCGCCCCTTCAATAAGAATAATTTGAAAGGCAATATCACAAGAGGACAATATACACGTGGAGAAATGAGTGGAGAAAAAGTTAATTCTTACCTCGAAGATATTGAACAATACAACTCAGATACTGAAACGTTTGTCGCGCTCAAGGTTTTTATCGATAATTGGCGGTGGAAAAACACACCATTCTACCTGCGAACAGGTAAACGAATGAAAAAGAAGTATTCGGATATTGTGATTAATTTTAAAACCATGCCTCACAGTATTTTCCCCGATTCTAAATACCCGCTTAAAAACAAATTAATTATTCGCCTTCAACCTGATGAACGCATTGAATTGGTTCAGCTGAGTAAAATTCCAGGACCGGGTGGGTATCGTTTTAAACCCATCTCCCTTAAGTTAGATTTTGTTGATACCTTTAAGGAGCGGATGCCGGATGCTTATGAACGACTCATAATTGATGTTTTAAGAGGTAATCAAACACTTTTTATGCGCCATGACGAATTAGAAGCGGCTTGGAGATGGATCGAATCAATCAACACGAATTGGAGAAAACAAATCCCTCTCGATCTATACGAATCGGGTACATGGGGACCCGGCGACCAAGTGTTGGAAGAAGGACATGAATGGCAAACAAAATAAATAGAAACATGCTTGAATTTAAAGAACGTGATCAATTTGAAGAAGCCATTATTGAAGCAATTTCGGCAGATTTGAACACGTGTCTAATTGCGGAAAATGAGGTACGCATCCTTTTATCTGGAGGATCAACACCAGGGCCGGTCTATCAACGCTTAAATAAAGAGTATCCTCAATTAGACGCCTTAAAAATTGGTCTTGTTGATGAGCGATATGTGCACCGATCCCATGCTAAAAGCAACGAACTTCTTCTCCACAATTGTTTCTCGAAGTTGAACAAAAAGCCATCCCCAATTATAGGAATGGTCTACGACACAGAAGATAAGGAAGAAAATTTAGAGCTGGCGAAAGCAAGTTATGCTCTATTTGCTGAACGAACAGATCTTGTTGTACTTGGCATGGGCACAGATGGACATACTGCCTCTTTCTTTCCAGGAGACGATTTGTCTCTTCAAGCAATGCAATCGAAAGAAGCCACGCTCTTTAACACAACCGCACCAGCTATTCCGACAGAACGGATCACGTGTAGTTATACATTATTGAAACAAGCGAAATTTATTTACCTCCTCATTTCTGGCCAACAGAAAAAAGACGTATTATCAAAAAATAAATCAAACTTACCTATTCACCAAGTTATAGCAGATCGTCCTGATGTTAAAATATATTATTTAGATCATGATTAATCAAAAAGTAGAAGAAATAACGAATCGAATCATTCAAAGAAGTGCAGCGACACGCAGCGTATACCTAAATATGATTCGCACCAATTTTGAGACTGGTGTAAAAAGAAATAAATTAAGTTGCGGCAATTTAGCCCATGGCTTTGCCGGTTGCGGAGCAGAGGATAAATCTCTTCTTGCAGAAGGGGCTCAACCGAATATTGGAATCATAACCGCTTATAATGACATGTTATCTGCGCATAAACCATACGAAGAGTATCCGAAAGAATTGCGAGCCTATGCAAACGAGATGAATGCGACCATTCAAGTGGCTGGTGCAACGCCGGCCATGTGTGACGGGGTGACGCAAGGACAAGACGGTATGGACTTATCCCTCCTCAGTCGTGATGTGATTGCGCTTTCAGCTGCGATCGGATTATCCCATGCCATGTTTGACGGAGTCGTTAATTTAGGTATCTGCGATAAAATCGTTCCAGGCTTATTAATAGGGAATCTTAGTTTTGGACATTTGCCTTCCGTTTTTCTGCCTGGCGGTCCAATGGAAAGTGGAATAACCAATGATGAAAAAGCACGGATTAGAAGAGATTTTGCTGAAGGTAAAATTAGTCGAGCAGAATTGCTAAAAGGTGAATCAGATTCCTACCATTCACCGGGAACGTGTACCTTCTACGGCACAGCAAATAGTAATCAGATGCTCATGGAAATCATGGGACTGCAATTACCTGGTTCGAGCTTTGTTAATCCTGATACAGCTATGAGAAGAGCATTGAACAAAGAAGCCATTCGCATACTTCTCGCCAACATTCGCTCAAATGATCCACAGTTTTGTTTAGGCGAAATCGTGAGTGAAAAAACAATGGTGAACGGAATTGTTGGTTTGCTAGCCACAGGAGGCTCTACAAATTTAACCTTGCATTTAATTGCAATTGCTAAGGCTGCTGGAATTAAAATTACATGGGATGATTTTTCAGACTTATCAGATGTCATTCCTCTAATTGCCCGCGTCTATCCGAATGGACCGGCAGATGTGAATCATTTTCATGCATCTGGGGGAATGGCTTTTGTTATTTCAACATTGCTCAATGATGGTCTACTTCATGAAGATGTTACAACAATCCTTGGAAAAGGACTGAATAAGTATACGCTCGACCCTAAATTAATTGCGAATGAAGTTACTTACGAAACAGGACCAACTGAATCTGGAAATGAAGCTATAATTAGACCAACCTCGAATCCTTTCAGTTCGACTGGAGGCTTAAAAGTACTAAAAGGAAACTTAGGTACAGCTGTCATTAAAACGTCAGCCGTTGACCCTAACTTTCACGAAATAGAAGAAGAGGCCATTGTATTTGATAGTCAGGAAGAGATGATGGCGGCATTTCAGTCCGATCAATTAAATAAAAATTTCATTGCAGTGTTGCCGTTTCAAGGTCCTCGTCAAAAAGGAATGCCTGAACTGCATAACCTAACGCCATCACTAACGATTCTTCAAAAAAGAGGCTACCGTGTTGCCTTAGTTACAGATGGAAGGATGTCGGGAGCCTCAGGTAAAGTCCCTGCAGCAATCCACGTCAGTCCCGAAGCAGCATTAGATGGCCTCATTGGAAAAATAAAAACCGGAGATCGAATTCGACTCAATGCAATCACGGGGGAATTAAGTTGCCTATCTGAGGATCTTGAAGCAAGAGCGAACCGCTCAGTGGACTATAATGATCAAAGTCATGGTAGATCACTCTTTGCAAATTTACGAAACCTCTTATCCGATAGTGAAAGCGGAGCCGGATTCCTTTAAACGACTGAAAATATGCAAAACAATATCTTAACAATTCTTGAAAACAACCAACTTATTCCTGTTGTAACAATAAGAACAATTGAAGAAATTGATTCAATATTTGATCAACTCGAAGCACAGGGTGTATTCTGCATTGAAATCACATTACGAACGGCAATTGCATGGGAAGCAATTCAAATTGCCAAAGAACGATACGGAGATCGATTTAAAATTGGTGTTGGTACCATTACATCCGCAGAAGCGATTGAAAAATGCATTCAGCACAAGGTCGATTTTATGGTAAGTCCAGGATTGGCG
>JALQVX010000111.1 GCA_023263555.1 Crocinitomix sp. | reverse complement strand
TAATGGTTTTTAGCGCATTAACAAATCCACCAATCAAGGCCGTTTTCCCCGTTCCTGCATAGCCGGTTAAGATAAAAACCTCAAGTCCTTCTGATTTCTGAGAACCGAAGTTCCACAGAAAATCAACGAGTTGCTCCATCACTGTATGCTGATCTGCAGTCGGATGAAATCCTAGGCATTCAAGAAAACTGACCTTGAAGGTTGATTTTTCTATTTTATTCATTCTAATCGTGTGATTTGTTCGGACGATTGGCTCGCTCACAAATGTATTGAGTTCTACTTGATAATTGGACTATTTTATGCGATATTGACGGATATAATCCCTACGGTTGAAATCATTGAGTTAAATATGTAAAAAATATATTCAATGACCGAATAACGTTCAAAAAAAATTGTAGTTTTGTCACTGTAGAGATTAAAACAACTTAAAATTTAATAATGGATTTTTTTGAAATAATTGATCGAGTTAAGTATTACTTTGGAAGGTATGCAATTGCTGGTATTTTCTTGATTCTAGGCATTGCTCTTTTAGTTTTCGGTTTGAAGCCTGATCCTCAATTGCTTAACAATGGTAAGGTGGAGTATGTAAGTCAGAATAAAATCTTCATTATTGCCAGTATTTTCTTTGTCGCAGCGAGTTTAATTTGGATTTTGTACCTAATCGGTGTGATTAATACAAAAATCAGTTATGTCATTGTTGCAGTAACGGCAATAAGTGGTGGTATTTTGATCTATATGGATTATAATTCCGTGCAGTCGACGGTTGCTTTTAACGAAGCAGTTGACCTACGAAATATTAATATGAAGTTAAGATTGGATGATGTAAAGCAAGCCGAATTGGAGTATAAAGAGTTCAATGGAACTTATACGGATGATATGGATGCGCTGATTAACTTTGTTAAAGAAGGTAAAAAGATGCGTATCACCAAATCGGGCACGCCACCTGAACGTCCTATTACTCCAGAAGAAAGAGATTTTTTATACAATGACGATCGCCCAATTGATAATCTAATGACGGAGCGGGAGGCGGCATTGTTAGCGGTTTCTCCAATTTGTCCAGCAGATTTAAAAAGTTTTAAGCGTGATACATCTTATGCGTCTGTTTTAGAAGCTGTATTTATGGATGAGGCACGTGAACGCGCAAGACGTAATGCAGGTGCTACGATTGATTTCCATCCTGATTCATTGCGTTATGTACCATTTTCTAAAATTCCAACGAAGTTAGATACGGGTTCTGTAATGAATGACGAATTGGTTGTACCAACACTCTTAATTACTATGGAACATCCAATGAACGATCAATTTAAGGATTCTGTGTTCTTCTCAATTGGAGATACGAAATCTGGTTCTTTGAGAGAGAGTTGGGAAAAATAAGGTGGTAAGAAAGAATGAATTATAGAAAAGAAGAAGCCTATAAACATGCCTTGTGCATGGATTTAACACAGGACGAATTCAGATTTTCTATCCTCGATCCGAAACTAAAAGAAGAAGTTTACCACGAAGTAATTTCACTTCGTGATTGTACTAAAGAAGAATTGAAAGCGCATCTAAACCATGCGCTTTTCGATTTAGATTTTGCGACTTATTCACTTTCTGCTGGAACAAATCGCAATACCTTGATTCCGGCTAGTCTTTTCAATTTCTCTAGCTTAGACGATATTTTTAAATTGAATTATCCTCTGCCTCATGAGCAACTCGATTATAATCGATTGGCAGAACTGAGCATTGTCAACATCTATGAAATGCCGCTCTGGATTAAGTCGCTCTTTGTTGTTCGATTTCCGCGTATTAAAATTGTGCACCGATCGACGGTCTTGCTAAAAGGTGTTTTTGATCAGGCTATTTTCAAACCTAAAATTAATTTGTTCATAGAAGATGAACAGTTTTACATGATGATTACCGAGCGTTCTAAACTTATGTTTTATAATCGATTTGATTATAAAACGATTGCAGATCTCGTCTATTATGTACTTTTTGTCTTGGAGCAAAAAGAATTGGAGGTTAATGATTTTGACATCCACCTCTTTGGAGCCGATCAAAATTGGTTGACAGAATCGAAGATTCAGGACTTTTTTGAGAAAAAAATAGAACTTAATAGCAAGAATTCTCTTGCTAAAAACTTCATACTCACTAAACAATTACTATGCGTATAATCAGTGGAAAGTATAAGGGTAAACGGTTATCACCGCCTAAAAAATTCCCTTCTCGTCCAACGACTGATTTGGCCAAAGAAGCACTTTTTGGAATGCTTGATTCACGTGTTTATTTCGAGAAAATGGATGTGTTGGATCTTTTTTCTGGAACAGGAAATATCAGTATTGAATTTTTATCGCGGGGTGTGGGACAAGTTGTGAGTGTAGATAATAGCGGTGTTTCTGTTTTTTTTCAACTGAAAACGGCAGAAGAATTAGGTGATAAGAATTGGCATGTCATGAGACAAGATGCTTTTACTTATGTTGAAAATTGCCAACAAAAATTCGATATTATTTTTGCCGACCCACCTTTTGCGCTTAAAGGAATCGATCAACTGATCGAGAATGTATTTTCAAAAGGAATGTTGGTGGAAGATGGTATTTTTGTGGTTGAACACAGTGACCGAGTTGATATGTCCCAAGTAAAGTATCATCAACAAACACGAAACTACGGCGGGGTAAGTTTTAGCTTTTTTGAGCAACCTTCGTAGGTCGAATTCATTCAACTCCAATAAATCACATAAGGTAACTTCATTCAGGTGGTTTCAGTATAATCAATTAACTTTGAGTTAAAATTTACGAGCATGACAAAGCGTATTGGTGTATTTCCAGGATCTTTCGATCCTTTCACAAAAGGGCATGAAGCAATAGTAAGGCGTTTTTTACCACTTTTTGATCAGGTAATCATAGCGATTGGTGTCAATTCAAATAAACAGTATATGTACCAAACAGAAAGTCGATTGGCGCATATACAATCACTTTTTGAAGCCGAATCTAAAATAATCGTAGAAGCCTATACTGGACTTACTGTTGATTTTTGTATTGCAAAAGAGGCAAGGTATTTGCTTCGTGGTTTAAGAAACACCACCGATTTTGATTTTGAAAAAGCAATTGCCCACATGAACGAAGCTGTGTCAAAGGAGAAAGGTCGTCCAATTGAAACCG
>JALQVX010000103.1 GCA_023263555.1 Crocinitomix sp. | reverse complement strand
CCGAAATAGAAGTTTTTCGAAAACCCAACGAAACCGCCAGACACATCAAAAAATCCGCGAGTTCCCCAACCATTGTCTAGCAACGAGCCTCTCGGTAAATCACCTGTTTGGTAAATAAACCCTCTCCTAGGATCAATTTGATCGCCGAATGTTAATTTACTCCAATTTAGAAATTTTTGGTTCCATGTCGCTTGAGCGCCAAACAACATAGTGAATTTTCTAGAAACTTGTAAGTGGTATGAATAGGCCAAATTGACGGTTGACCAATTGATCGTATTCTTACCTGCCATGTCATTTGTAACCATTAGCGCAACGCCACCTTGTAAAACATTTACAAATTGATCGTAAGACACACTATTGGTTACAAAAGCTCCTGAAATAGAAGGCCATTGATTCCGATAATTGATATTCACACGTGGACATCCATGTGTGCCTGCCAATGCCGGATTCAGATAAATCGGATTGGCGTAAAATTGCGTAAATTCAGGATCTTGCCCAAAAGCCGTAAAGTTTACAACTAAAACAAAGAACCCAATAATAATTTTTTTCATGTCAAATATGGCATTTGTTACCCATAAGTTATTCGAACTCAAACCTACGATACGATTAAGCAAATATAAGGTTACATTTTCTTAATTCTTTCGAAAGATTTGCAATAATAATTAAATTAGTTCGTTTTTTATACAAATTTGGCATCTGTTTTTTTACAATACGTTTTATACATCCATTTATGAAGGTTAGTTTTTTGATCGCATCTCTCTTTTTAGTTACTATTGGACAGGCTCAAACGTTTGAATTTACGTTTGAAGCGAAATGGTCAGAGGTGAACAAACACTGTATTCCTTGTGACTATAATGAAATGACGGGAGACGTTACATCAACGATCACTAAAGAGATAGGCTTGCGGGGAGATTACACTTTCAAAACTCGTTTAATTCATGTAAATTATTTAACAATTGATTTGCCTACTTACTATAACAAAGACGTACTTCCCGCAAATGCAAACGAGACTTTTTCGATTGGTACCGCGCGCGGACAGAATTATATCACAGCATTATTTAATCCAATAGTCAATAAGAACGGAACGATTCAAGTAGTCTCTTCGATTAAAGTAGAGTTAACTGGTACACCAAATCCATCAGCAGCTGATCGCGAATATGTTTTTAGTTCGAATTCAGTGCTTTCGACGGGAGATTGGTATAAAATTGGCGTCCAATCGGATGGTATCCACATATTAACTTATGATGATTTAAATAGCCTAGGAATTCCTGTTTCATCTGTTAACCCAAAGTCAATCAATATCTATGGGAATCATATTCCAAAGTTATCCGAAAACAATTGGGTGGATCGTCCTGACGATTTAAAGAAGAATGCCATATTTATTGCGGGAGAGGCGGATAATAAATTTGATCCAACTGATTATATTTTATTTTATGCAAAAGGACCGCAGGAAGTGATCGCGAACTCATCTGATTTTACGGTGAGACAGAATAAAAATGACTCGTTAACCTATTTTTTCATTCACGTTGACAATAGTGATAGTCCAAAACGAATAGAACAAAAAGACAATACAGATAATCCGTTTACGCATACCATTACCTCCACAACCGATTTTGCTCTCTATGAAGAAAATAAAGAAAACCTCTTAAAATCAGGTGATGGCTGGTACGGACAACATTATGAAGGTGCTTTGCTTACATCTGAATTTACGCTTAATTTGGAGAATAGAGTTGTTTCGGAACCTGTTGCACTCCGTACAGCTTATGTGTCAGCTAGTAAATCGGGTACATCCGGACTACAGGTCACCGTTAACGGTACATTAGTTGACGATATTCTTGCTTCTACACTTGGCGGAGGATATACAGTGGCGACTAATCAGGTGTCTGAAATTGAGTTTACAAATGGGACAACCAACTTAGATGTATTACTCACTTTTTATCGTTCCTCCGCAGCTTCAGAAGCTTGGTTGGATTATCTACAATTCAACTTTATTCGCAACAATAGGATGGGAATCAGTCAATTGTTTATTCGAGATCTACGAACAGTAGGATTGGGGAATGTTGGACAGTTTGTCGTGAGTAATGCGTCAAGTGAAACACAAGTATGGGAAGTTACAGATCCCTTTAATGTTGCTTCAATAAATGGAAATTTGTCAGGCACGAATTATACTTTTTTGCAAACGATTGACTCGTTGCGAACTTTCATTGCTTTCACAAAAAATCAAGCTAAAAAAGCCGTTTTATCTGGGGAGTTTTTGGGGAAGATACCAAATCAAAACTTACACGGATTAGCGCAAGTTGATTATTTGATTATCACCCACGAATCATTAAGATCTCAAGCCGATCGATTAGCAAATCTTCACCGAGCACAGGGCCTATCTGTTCATGTTATTGATATACAAAAAGTATATAATGAATTTGGTGGTGGAGCCGCTGAACCAGCTTCGATTAGATGGTTCGCGAAAATGTTCTATTCAAGAGCAGATTCAGATCCTGGCAATGCACTAAAATATTTGTGTCTATTTGGTGATGGAACCTATGATCCTTTGAATAGGATACCAAAGAATAATTATTTGATACCAACTTATAATAGCGTTGAAACAGGGCCAGTTGATTTTATTTCGTCCTTCACTGCGGATGATTTTTTTGGACTCTTGGATGATACAGAAGCTATGGGCTCAAGTGATATGCTCGATATAGGGGTTGGTCGAATTCCTGTGAGTGATTTAGGTGCTGCAGAACAGGTAATTGATAAGATTGAACATTATATGAATTATGGCTCAAGCTTATTCAGCAACGCAGCGGGAATTCAATGTGATGATGATGGTTATTCTTCAAGTTTTGGTGATTGGCGCAATCGAATTGTGTTGATGTCGGATGACGAGAACAATGGTCAATTTATTAAAGATTGCGAATCATTGAGTGATACGACTCAAAAGTATCATCCAGAAATTAATATTGTTAAAATTTATTTAGATGCCTACAAACAAATTGTTACTTCAGGAGGTCAGCGTTATCCAGATGTCGAAGTGGCAATTAATCAAAATATGCATAAAGGCGCTTTGGTGTTCAATTATGTAGGACATGGTGGTGAAACGGGTTTGTCCTTAGAGCGAGTTGTCTCCATCCCCATGATACAACAATGGGCCAATGTTAATAATATGCCAATTTTTATATCCGCGACTTGTGAATTTAGTCGATTTGATGATCCAGGTCGCGTTTCTGCTGGCGAAACAACTTTAACAACACCGTATGGAGGTGCAGTCGGTATGTTGACGACAACGCGTTTGGTCTATATTTCTGTTAACACAATTTTGGTTCAAAATTTATATACCGAACTCTTCAATGAAGAGGGAGGAGAGCCATTGGCTTTAGGTGAAATATTAAGAAGAACAAAGAACCTTACATTAGGAAGTAATAATATGCGAAATTTTGCTTTATTAGGCGATCCAGCTTTAAAACTTGGAAAGGCTAATCCGCGTATAGAAACTGATAGCATCAACGGGGTTGAAGTTTCCATGGTCACCGATACATTAAAAGCGCTTACAAAAATTACGGTATCAGGTCATGTAGAGAATGAAGCCGGGACACTATTGTCTAACTACAATGGCTTTATCTATCCTACTGTTTTTGATAAATGGAAAACACGCTATTCGCTCGGGCAAGTTATCACTTCTCCCGTTTTACCTTTCGATACACAAAATAATATTATTTATAAAGGGAAAGCGACCGTCAAGGATGGTAAGTTTACCTTTTCATTCGTTGTTCCAAAAGATATTGATTATTCATATGGCAAAGGTAAAATTAGTTATTATGGAAATAGTAATGATGATCATCATTATGGATATGATACATCTATTGTTGTGGGAGGTGTTAATCCGGACGGCTTAGATGATAATATAGGTCCAGAGGTGAATCTATATATGAATGATGAGCATTTTGTTAATGGTGGAATGACAGACTCAAAACCATTATTTTTAGCGCATATCACGGATGAAAATGGGATTAATACGACAGGGAATGGCATTGGACACAACATCACATTGATTTTGGATGGGAATACGGCAGAGCCGATCGTTCTAAATAACTTTTATGAGGCCGATTTGGATACCTATCAGAGTGGAAAAGTGTCCTACAACTTAAGTGATTTAGAAGAAGGTCCTCATCAGGTAGTCTTTAAAGTATGGGATGTAAATAATAATTCTTCAGAAGCAACTCTTGATTTTATTGTTGTTAAAGAAGAGGAAATTGGGATTTCACACTTGCTCAATTATCCAAATCCATTTACAACGAATACAGACTTTTATTTCGAGCATAACCAAGTTTGTAATTCACTTCAAGTAAAGGTGGAAGTGTTTACTGTATCAGGTAAACTGGTGAAAACAATCTTTGAGACAGTGCATTCATCAGGGTTTAGAAGCGAAGGTATTCATTGGGATGGAAGAGATGATTATGGCGATAAATTGGCTCGAGGAGTCTATGTATATCGACTTACTATTGAAACAGAAGAGGGTACTAAAGCTGAAAAGATTGAGAAATTAGTGATACTTTAAATCATTTTTATTTCAATGTGGTACACAATAAACTTTTGATAAATACGTATATTTGACGCGTGAGGGGGCTGTGATGTTTTTCTCTCGTTAAGTAGCACAATCGTTTGATGCTGCAAATACTGAACTTTTATAAAGTTGGAATGTTATCAAACACGACACTAATTGACATAAAAAATAATTAAATATACATGAAAAAAGGTTTTGCTTATATCGCGTCCTTCATAGTAACGGCAACAGGGTTTTCTCAAACCATTTCAAAAGATGACACCCCTTTTACAGTGCAGTTAAATACAATTACAACTGCAGTTCCTTTTCTTTTAATCGCACCCGATTCTAGAGCTAGTGCAATCGGTGATGCGGGAGTAGCTACTTCGCCTGATGCCAATTCCTTTCATTGGAATACGGCTAAATTGGCATTTTCGAAAGAGAAAGCTGAATTCGGTGTTTCATACTCTCCATGGTTGAAGCAACTGGTTGATGATATACACTTGTCCTATTTAAGTGGATATACAAAAGTGGGTTCGAATCATACATTTGGAGGCTCAATGCGCTATTTCTCACTCGGAAACATAACTTTTACGGATGAGCAAGGGAATCTAATTCGCGAATTTAGTCCGAATGAGTTTGAACTGTTGGGTGGCTACGCTTTTAAATTATCTGATCGAAGTGAACGTCAAGGGCATCGTGTGGTGTTGCCAAGCGTTTGTTCCCAAGATGCGCGCCGGTGGCGGCGGCAGCATCGTGAACATGTCGTCAGGTGCCGCGTGGACAAATTCACCTGAGGTCGGTATCTATCC
>JALQVX010000041.1 GCA_023263555.1 Crocinitomix sp. | reverse complement strand
CTTGTCTTTTTTGTGAAATGGAGATCACCCTCGTTTTTGAAGATGTAATTTTCGATTTTTGTTGTGGGAACCTGTTCAAGTTCTTCTTTAAAATTGCCAATCGCGTTATTCATTCGTTTAAGATCAAAAGATCGATTATAATCATTATCACGCATTTCGCGCCGATACCCGTTTGTTGTAAATAAATCCTTATTTCCATCATTATCAAAATCAGCTAGCAAAGCCGCCCAACTCCAATCTGTCTTAGAAATACCCGCTAATTGACCTATTTCACTGAACGTTCCGTTTCCATTATTCAACTGAAGTCCGTTAAACATATATTGATAATGAAAACCCAAATTGACCGTATTCCAAAACTTCGACGAACTCATCCCTCCCATATTTTTCTTGGACCGAATATGATCTTCACTAGCCATGTCCAAAGTAATGATGTCAACTAAACCATCATTGTTTAGATCCGCTGCCTCATTCCCCATAGAAAAATTAGAATTGTGTTGTGTGCGTGAACGTATTTCTTCGGAAAAAGTGCCGTCTCCATTGTTCATGTACAAGAAATCAGGATCGTTATAATCGCTCGATATATATATATCTGGATAACCGTTTAGATCTAAGTCGCTGACAGCAATTCCCAAACCGTATGTAGCACTATGAATGCCTGCTGTTTCAGTCACATCTTCGAAAACCCCATCATTATTTTTAAATAGTTGATCCGCGTCAGGTCCATACTTAACGGCGCGCATTAATTCGGCATTTGAAAAGATGATCTTACTGTCAACAAGAGGATGATTCATCACATATAAATCAAGATCCCCGTCATTATCATAATCGAAAAAAGCGGCTTGCGTTGACCTGTGATTAGAATTTACACCTACTATTTTACCACGTTCTTTAAAGGTATTGTCATGTTGATTAATGAAGAGTAAATTCTCCATTTGAGTCCGATCATTTGTATTTCCAGACTGACAAATATAGAGATCGAGCCACCCATCACCGTCTACATCAACCATATTTACTCCTGTATGCCACCCTGTTGCCAAATCAATATCAAATGCGGAAGCCGTAATATCCTCAAACTGAAGATTTCCTTTATTGAGGTACAATTTATCAGACGTATTATTACCGGTGAAAAATAGGTCCACTAAACCATCCTGATTGATGTCACCAACAGCAACACCTCCGCCATTATAGATGTATTCAAAATTATAATAATTGAGTGCTTCAGTTTCAGTTAACTGGTTAGAAAAAGTAACACCAGTTTGAGCAGAAGGTAATAATTCAAAACCTTGAGTTAATTCAGTCCCTTCAATTTGTTCTTTATCATCCGTCTGCTCAGCAGAACCATCACAAGCGAATAATAAAAGAATAGTGATACTCAGAACGAGTCCGTGTTTCGATTTCTTCATATTTCATGAACCCGACAAAGCCAAATGGAGAAATTATCCGGTTAGCAAAAAGCGCCAAACATAAATCTTCACCCATTCGAATTGAAGTCGGTAATTAAAGTTAGTTGCATAACAAATATAATATTATTGCTGAGAAAAGTTGAAAAATCGCTAGAATTTTGAATAGGAAGACAAATAAATTATTTCAATCTAAACGTTTTGGCTTTAGCTTGATTTGAAACGGTGATGACTAAGGTTTGTCCTTGAAATTGGACCAAGGCCATATCTTTGCAATCTTGATTTTCAAAAAAGCCTGATTCTAGCGGTGATAATTGTTGGAAATTTCCTTTGCCATCCCCTAATAAAACAACGCCCCGTCCACCATCATAGCGAATGGTTTCAACCTCTACTCCAAAGTTATTACCAACCACCAATGCATCCAAATGACCATCTTTATTGAAATCGCCCATCACCGTGCGGTTGATTGGGCCAAATTGGCAATAAACCGGTAAGTTTGTGAATGCAAAACCATCCTCTCCACTCAGTAGTATTTGTGAGCTAAAATTGGTCACTGAATAATGGAGCGCTTGCTCTAAATTTTCTGCCCCATAAATCTTTTTGATATCTGCCAATGCAAAGTCGTTATACGTTGGGAATTTTTCTTTGATAAATGGCATTTGCTCGGACGAACATTGCCTGCCTCTAACAGGATAGCAAATATTATTTTGATATTCACCCAACACAATGTCATTCGTACCATTGCCATCAAAATCATGACAATACAATTCTAACGGATAAGCTTCGGAAGGGTGGAACTTATTGTTTTCTCCTAAATTGCCCACAATATAATCGTTTTTACCATCTCCGTTAAAATCACCTTTACTGATGGAATACCACCAACCTACTACCCCTTTTGGATTATAAATTCCGGTCACATCCGAGTAGACTCCATTATTGTTCTCATAAAAGGTAATCGGCATCCATTCTCCCACAACGATTAGATCCAGATCACTATCACCATCTATATCATCAAATAGAGCGTCTGTCACCAAACCGGGTCCTTCCAAATTGGGGGATTGAGCTGTAACATCTGTAAATTGTCCCTCATTGTTTTGGTAGAGGTAACTTTTTGGAACATAAGGGTAATAACCCGGTACTTGGCGTCCTCCAACATATAAATCCAGATCACCATCTTGATCATAATCACCAGCTACAACACATTGACCACCTATTGGAATTTGGGGCAGGCGTTTCGACTCATTCGTGAAATTTCCTTTCCCATCATTGATGTATAATTGATCGATTAAAAAGGGAGAATCATAAAAATATTCGTTCCCCCCACTCACCACATATAAATCAAGATCATTGTCATTGTCTATATCTACAAAAAGGGCATCCATTTCTTCGCGTTTTGTCTCTTTTTTCCAGGGACCAGTTTTGGGAACAAAACCCGTTTTTGTTTGCAGGTAAAGTTCGCCCGTTTCACCCATTGGACCTGTGATGTACAGATCCTCTAAACCGTCTCCATTTACATCTCCTTGCGCAATAAAAGGACCCGATTGGGAAAGTTTATTCGGCAATAAAACTTCAATGCTAAAGTCATCAAAAGGAACTTCTTTGTGCTGGTGTTTGAGCAACGAATCGCTAATATCTACAAACAGAGGTGCGTACGTTTTTCGTGCTAAATCACCTTTTAACCCATCTTTTTGATTTAGGGTAATTGTACTATTTATTTTAGGGTTATTCACTGCAAGAATTGCCCCATCAGGCCATTCAACCGTTACCTTGTCTACACCTTTTAATTTACCTAAACCGAAATGGATAATCCCTTCGACAGAAGACAAGTAGCCTCTTGATACTTGTTTTTCTTGGTATTGAATTCCATCAACTGTATAGATCGTTACTTTTGCGCCGATACTGTTTGTATTTTGTCCTTCTCCAACTAAATTTATCCGTAAATAATTAGATCCATCTCCACTTAATTTATTCTCAAAAATAGACGCTTCATCCTCCATATTATTCAAAATCAAATCTAAGTCGCCATCATTATCTAAATCAGCATAGGCTGCGCCATTTGAATTAATCGGAATATCCAAGCCCCATTCGCTTGTCTTTTTTGTGAAGTGAAGATCACCCTCGTTTTTGAAGATGTAATTTTCGATTTTTGTTGTGGGAATCAAGGATAATTCACTGTCAAAATTCTGCAATTGTCCATTTGCTTTTCTCGAATCATAACGTTGATTATAATCATTATCTCTAACTTAGCGGTGGTAACCATTTGTGATAAAGAGATCTTTAAATCCATCATTATCAAAGTCTGCAAAGAGAGGCGCCCAGCTCCAATCTGTTTTTGAAACACCAGCGATTTGTGCTATTTCCGCGAACGTTCCATTACCATTGTTGAGTTGCAAACTATTAAACATGTATTGGTAATGGTAACCAACATCCACCATTTGCCAAAAATTAGTTCGACTCATTCCCCCTATATTTTTCTTTGACCGAATATGGTCTTCACTTACCATATCAAGCACAACAACATCCAAAAATCCGTCATTATTAAAATCGGATACGTCATTACCCATAGCGAAATTCGACGTGTGTTGCGTTCGCTCTTTAATCTCCTCTCGAAAGGTTTTATCTCCATTATTAATAAACATTAGATCAGGATCTTGAAAATCGTTACAAACGTAAATATCCGCAAAACCATCATTGTTTAGATCACCTATACCCACACTATGGCTGTACATATTTCTGACTAAACCTGCCGCCTCTGTTTTATCCATAAAGACTCCATCCACGTTTTCATAAAAAAGATCTTGGTCTGGGCCATTTAATTTATTTGCTAATAATTCTTCTTTGGTAAAAACAAGCTGATCCTTTTGCTCAGGCCGATTGACCACATATAAATCCAAGTCATTATCATTATCATAATCAAAAAAGCAGGCTGATTTCGTCCTTCGTTCTGCATCCAAACCTCTTTGAACAGCTTCTTCGGTAAATGTATTGTCTTGATTGTTGATGAAAAGATAATTTCGAAGTTCATTTTCATGGAATTCGCTTCCAGATCTTCCTACAAAAATATCAAGCCAGCTGTCCCCATTCACATCTACCATGGAAACTCCTGTATGCCAACCTATGTCCAAGGCAAAATCGAATGCATGAGGTGTAATATCTTCAAATTCTAAATCACCCTTATTGAGGTATAATTTATCTGAAACCTGATTCCCAACAAAATAGATATCATTGAGTCCATCATTGTTTATATCGCCTACAGCAACACCACCACCACTGTAGATATCTTCGAATTTATAATAATTAAATTCTTCGGATTCGCTCAAGGTATTCGCAAAATGAACACCCGTTTCTTCGTTGCTCAGCAATTCGAAACCGACCGTATAAACAGCATCTACCTGTCCGACTTCTTCTTCCGAATGCGTTGTAGAACATGAGTTTAAAAACCCTATCCCTAAAAGAATAGTAAATGCGTACTTTTTCATTATGACTAGTCGTAAATCGGTTAAACAAAGATATTATAATTCAAATTGCTTCGACAAATTCCTTACTACTCTTCAATAAACAGTCTTGCGTCATATGCTAATTGATGAATATTTCGTCTGATTCCGTACTGATAAATCCTATTATTAACCTGAGGATAAACTCGATTGGATAAAAAAACGAAAGAAATATCATTAACGGGGTCTACCCAAATGCAAGTCCCCGTGAAACCTGTGTGACCAAACGTTGCTTGTGGTGCTGAAGAAGCACATCCAAAAGCTGACGTATTAAGAGATGGTTTATTGAATCCTAAACCTCTAAAACTATTGGTTTGCGCAGAAGTAAATTTTTCAACGGTCTCGGGCTTAAAAAACCGTTTACCAGCATAAGTACCTTTTTGACGTAGCATTTCGCATAAGACCGCTAAATCATGTCCCGTAGAAAATATACCAGCATTCCCTGCAACACCACCATATAATGCAGCATTTGGATCGTGTACATGGCCTTGCAACAATTGTTTTCTCCAAAAACGTTCATTTTCAGTTGGTACAATCTTATTTTTAGGATAAAATTTTAAGGGTTTATACTTTGTATTCTTCATGCCCAATTCATCATATATCTTTTTGTACAGATATTCCACAAATAAATCCCGCGTTAGCTGTTCTTCTTTTTTCAATTTAAATCCAAATTTTTCAGGACTATTGTGTAAGATACTCTTAAAGATAAAGTAGAGCGTATTCATGTTTACATCACTGTATTTATAGTTTTTACTCGGGTCTAACCACATTTGATTTAAGCGCAACCACATGGAGTCACGATAGCATTCCTCAAGGTAAAAATCTGCTGCCACTTCAATAGAATAAATCGAATCCGGTCGATCACAATAAAATTTATCCAATCGACCTACTTCCGAAGAAGTATATTGCATATAATTAAGCACTGGAAAACCTGCTGGTAGACCGCTTTGATGCGTAAAAAGCTCTTCAAAGGTGATGTTGCGAATAGTACTCGGATAGCGCAAATAATCCGCTAGCGAATCGGGAAGATAATCTTTCAAACTATCCAATAATTGAAAAGCTCCTTCTTCATACAACAACATACCCACCATTGTCGTGGCTACCACTTTTGTTAGGGACGCAACGTCATACATAGATTCAGGTGTGATCGGAGCAGGATCTTCATAGGTATAACGACCAAAAGATTTGGCATAAAAAATATAACCATCCTTCGCCAAAACAATTTGACATCCAGGAAAAGCTTTGCCGTTCATAGCACTGTTGACTGCATAATCGATTTTCTTGAGTGTATCCCTGCTTAATCCACAAAATGAAGGACTAACTATCGCTAACCTATTCTTTTCAATAGCCGTTCCCTCAATACGTACATTTCGATTGTAGAAATCACCGTCTAAATTTAATTGCTGCGTAAAAAGTTGAACGAGTAAGTTTCCTTGACCTTTCTCTCTTAAAACGGGATGAACATACACTAAATTAGGGCTCTCTCTCAATAATTTAAACTGATCTTCAGTTGAAAAACAAAAGATTATTTCCTGTTTTTTCTTCACCTTTTTTATCTGCTCCAATTGCTGTAAACTAAGGGAATCAGGCAACAAAACAATTTTCACGCCATCCTTTTTACTTATCGCTTCAATATCTTCTAGGTTATTTTGTGAGAATTTCAATCTATTTTCATTTTTCACATCTGTTTCAACCGAAATGCTCTCCTCTGAAAAAATGTGTGCCCCATTATTTAAGGGGATAAGATGCCCTTCATTATTCAATAAAGCACAAGATTGAGCTGCCAAGTTCAATCGGACACTTTCCTTTTGTTCCTTGACAGATTTATACGACTCAGGAAGATGCGTCATAGCTTTCAATTCAAGAATACGTTGTGTACTGAGATCAAATATCGATCGGTGCTCATTTTCAAGTCGCCAATCTGAGAATGGAATAGGATTAGATTGATTAGGAGTTAGTTGAACGCGCACAAAATCGGCTCCCTTCTTTAATTGCGCATTGATTGCATCTGTTTTAACCGTAACGATAAATTGCCCCTTAAAGTGGTAAATATTTCTGAAACGATCGAGCGAAACTGAATCAAACTGGTTCAAATCGAGCTCAAGGAGGTGATCTGATGTTTTTAAAACCGATCGAAAACGATCATAATCAACCGAAACATTTGTATCGCTCAAATGATTCGACACAAAATGCGCCCCCACTTCACTATTCCATTTATCGAGCCATTCTTTTCGGTGAGAACTCATCTCAAACGTATCGTTAAAATCTATTAATCCAACATGTCCGTCCGTGAAAACTTGGGTCCATTTTGATGCTCTATTTTTACTGTTGACATCCCAATACGGATAGGTGGACAAATCAAGATATGAATAAAAGTTATCAAAGTAAAAAGGCTGAACTCGCATGGTTGAGTCCAACTCCTTTTTTAAACGAACCAAACTATCTTCATTCCAATCCAAAAAACACAGCCCTCCAGGTTGATTGGAACTAATCCAACCTGAAAGACTATCTATATTTGCTTGATAAGTGGACGGAACTTCTATTAAAAAATGTTGAAAATACTGTTCTTTATCCGTTAAATCGCCATAAATTGAGTCAAATACAGTGTGCTGTTCATTCGGCGTAACAGCAGTCGACCCACTTTTTAAATCTTCTTTACAACCAACGAATGTAACACATGAAATTAGAACTAAAATGCCAATTATGAACTTGGGAATCATCAACTTACCTTTTTAACAAATGTAACGATTCCTTGGAATTAGCGAAGAATGGTTATCATGCCTTCATAATCATGAACTATATATTCACGATCAGTGATCTTAACCTTATAGACGACAACATCATCCGGCACTAAATGCCCGTTATACGTTCCATTCCATTTGAAATATTGATCGGTGGTTTGATAGATCAACTCACCCCATCTATTAAAAATTTGAAATTCAAATTGCACGGCACCAATCACACTTACTTCGTATGAATTATTAAATCTTCCATCATCTGGCGTAAAGGCATTTGGCGCATAGAAATAGAATTCAGGTTTAATATACAGCATCTTAGAAACCGTATCAGAACAACCAATTTCATTGTATGCGATTAATGTAATCTCATAATTACCCCAAGGGTTGTAGGTAGAAGTCGGAGAATTCAACGTTGACGTTTCGCCATTGCCAAGATCCCAATCCCAAGTTACACCGCCAATCGAAGTGTTTTGAAAAGCGACCAACAGATTTTCCATTGGATCTTGTGTTAAAATCTCAAAATTGGCCTTTGGACGATCCACTTCTACCGTCGTTGTACCTTTAATATCGTAGGTGCGACAAGCATCTTGAACAGAAACAGTATATGTTGTTGTAACGTTTGGATAAACAATAACTGCTGGACTTGTTTCACCCGAATGCATCCAGTAATATGTATAATCCCCAAGTCCTTCAGAAGCGATTACCCAAATTTCAGCAGAATCGCCGGGGCAAATCAATTGGTCTGGACTCATTTCCAACTCCAATACAGACGCAATTACTGTTACAATAATCTCTCTTGAAATCGTGTTTCCGCAACCGTCCGTAACCGTGAGCGTGTAAGTTGTCGTTATCATGGGCGATACGTTAACAAAAGATGAACTGGAAAGGAGCAAACCTTCCCTACGCCATTCATACGAATAAATGCCTTCACCACCAAAAGGCTCTGCCGTTAACACCAAAGGGGTGTTTGGGCACAAGACAGACGTATCAGGTGTTGTAGAAACATTTAAAGGAGGGTAATCTGGCACAATCACATGACCCGATACAGTGACGGGCACACCTAAACATGCGTCATTTACTGTTACACTGTAAGTCGTTGTAGCTCCTGGTGAGACAGTTATCGTTGGCGTTATATCGCCCGTTTCCCAATCGTATGTATAATCTGGTAAACCTCCCTCAACGTTGACTGTTAATTCAACTTCTTCACCGGGACAATAAGCCTCTACATCATGTACTACTGCGGTTAACGGATCGACATCTCGAATGAATAATTCGACATCAACAAAATTATCTTCTCCACAAGGATCAGGATAATTTAATTCGATTAATAAATTCTCGGTACCCTCAACCAAAGCATCACCTAGGACGTCGAAAGTGAAAGAAAAAGTCGATACACCCGGCGCAAAAGAAACCAAGGCCGGAATTCCTGTATAATCAATGCCTTCAGTAGCCGTTCCAGATAGTATTACAGGCAAAGAAAGCGCTTCCGCTGCGTGCGAACGTGTAACTGTGACAGTTGCTGATTCACACCCTTCTGCCATGGTAACACCATCTCCGAAACCATCCAAATCTAGTGAAGCCTCCATCTCTAGCGGCGCATAACTCGCCAAACTATTTGCTTCTAAAAAAATCCCTGAATCATAAGCTTGATCGCCCGCATCAGCAATTGCGATTTTCAAATGGTATGTTTCACCACACTCAACTTTAGCTACAGCTTCCATGACGACGGTAAATCCATCATACTGAATGTAAAAATCACTTGTAGCGTAAGGAGACTCTGTTCCTGTTCCGTTCTGAATATAGTATGAACAATTTTGGCATGGGCCAGTGTTGGAGGGTCCATTATTGATATTATCGATTGAGACAGCACCGCCGCCACCAGGAATTTGAGCCATATTATATGTTCCACCAAAACCGGGACCAGAAATAAAGAAGGCGAAGGCGTCATTATACCCTTCATCCACAAACTCAGGATATTCATCAGAACCAAAAACGTATCGAAATCGAACGGTATCACTTAAAGGAACAAAATCAAACTCTAAAATCGCGGCATTTTCCGTTTCCACGCCAGCGATAGCTGTTAACGGACCATAGCCCGGCTCGCCATTTGCTTTTCCTGAAGACCCTGTATCATTTGGTCCAAAAGGCCCACGTTGTTCACCGCCTAAACCACCGACTTCATTCTTTACTGTACCTGTCGTTAAAATAATACCACTTGTTAGACCTACATTTGTACCAGCGCCATTAAAAGATCCAATTGCGTCAGGATGACCGGTATAAGTAACTCCCGAAACAACAACACCATCACCTACCAATACGGACTCAACCAGCTCAGTAGGCGACAAGGCAGTAGATGTTACCAATTGGGCGTTGAGCCCCAATCCTAAGGAAACAAATCCACTTAATAATCCTATTTTTATTGTATTTAACACGCTTATTATCGCTATTTTTATGGATAAACGTTCTAAACCGCTTAATCCCCTATTCAAATTTACATAATCTACTCTATACTAACAACGTTTAGTTCATTAAATAGTTGTTAATTTTAATCAAAAATTGAGCCACCGGTCAGTTTGGTTGATTAAAAAGAAGCTTTAGCGGTA
>JALQVX010000370.1 GCA_023263555.1 Crocinitomix sp. | reverse complement strand
GGTCTCTTATGAGTTGCCAAAAAGAATATCAAAAAAAATAATTAATCTCATGGAGAAACTTCAATTGCGCTAAGGGTCATTGGATCTAATCTATTCTGACAATGATGAATATATTTTTTTAGAAGTGAATCCCGCAGGTCAGTACGGGTATAATTCAGAATGTAATAATACGAATTTGGATCGGCGTATTGCCGAGTCATTAATCTTTAATAATGAAAGAAAAGAGCATAGAATATTCCATAGTTAGGGCAACTAACATGAAGTTATCATCAATACCATTAGATGTTCTTCTCATCAAAGGAGAGGAGTTTAATAAAAGTACAAGAAAAAAAGATTTACTAAATGATATTCCAATCAAAATTGCTGAACTCAATTTTGAAGGTATAAAGAAGAAAACCCCCTATTCACCAATAAGTACAATATTTTCTTTAGATTTTAAGATTAATGAAATATAAAAACACAATCCAACTTGCATCAAATTGTTTTTTCATAAAAGGATTTAAAAAACATTTATTAATTGATTTTCAAAGAGAAGAGTGGTTTCATGTTGATTTTAATTTATTTAAAAATGGCAGTCTGGATTTGGCAGCTTTAGAAAAAGAAGAGATCGATTATTTAATTGAAAATCAGATATTAATAACAGTTCCAACGAAATTAAAGAAAAAATTTTCTCCAATTTTAACAAATTTTGACGTTCCATCAATAATTGAATTTGCAATTATTGATCGTAATTCCGAATCGCATTACCCCATTGAGAAAACGCTAATTTGGTTAGACCAATTATTGTTAAAGTTTTGTCAAATTAGGTATTTTTCAATGCCGTCAATTGGTGACATTCAACATGTTCTTAATTTGACTTCAAGTTCTAATCTGGAAAGCTTAGAGTTATTATTACCTTATCATGAACAATTCATAGTTTTTTTTGATGAAAATTTGAGATTGTTCCCAAAAATCAATTACCTAGTTTTTCATAGCGCACCTTATGATAAAAACGAAATTGCTAATGGAGATACGCGAAGATTATTTGTGCGAGAATCCATACTCTCCTCGAATAATTGCGGAATTGTTCATCCAACATATTTTTCGCATACGAGAAAACATGTTTTGAAAAATATGAATTTCAATTCATGCTTATATAAAAAATTGGGAATCGATATTAATGGTAAAATCAAAAATTGTCCTTCAATGGAATTCGCTTTTGGGAGTGTTGATGATATAGAGTCAATTAAAATAACTGATTTAGAAACAGAGTTTTGGTATATAAAAAAGGATGACATTCATGTTTGTAGAGATTGTGAATTTCGCTATATCTGCACAGATTGTAGAGTTAGGGTGGTAGACGGTATAAAGTCAAGACCATCAACTTGCCTATATAATCCATACACAAATAAATGGAAGGGAGATAAAGATTATAATGAGCCAGAAATTTTTACAACACGAGCGTGATGTTAAGCGAGCGCAAAATTTGCACGTGAATTGCATTAACCATAGATCACGACAGAATCGCCGACATCAATAAACAAATTTGGGGAGATTGATAGCGTGAAAATTGAATTCAAGGTAAGTATGTCAGTTTGTTCTTTGGATTAACCGTGAACTTGCTCAATTTGAAGAATTAATAAATCAAGAATGAGACTTAATTTAAATACAGCTGTAAAATAATATAAAATATTTTACAATAAAATGATAAATTTATGAATGAAAAATGTATCTTCACATTCAATTTATTCTCCCACTAAATTGACCCCAAAAAAGAGTTGCACAAATTAATTATGGCAAAATTCCCTTTCTATAAACAACCCGACCAAATGGACTGTGGTCCGACCTGTCTTCGAATGATTACGAAATTCTATGGGCGTTCAATTTCGTTGGAGAAATTAAGGAAGTTATCCGAAACTACGCGCGAAGGAAGTAGTCTAAAAACAATTAGTGATGCAAGTGAGAAATTAGGTTTTCGTTCTTTAGGGGTTAAAATAAATTTAAATAAATTAAAAAAAGAGGCGCCTTTGCCTGCAATTGTTCACTGGAATCAAAACCACTTTGTCGTTATCTATGAAATTAAAAAAGGGAAAATTAGAATTTCTGATCCCGCTCACGGCTTGATTGATCTGACTGAACAAGAATTTTTAACGGCCTGGATAGGAGCAAATGCTTTACCAACAACTGAAGAAGGAATTGTACTATTACTCGAACCTACGCCAAAACTAGCGTATACCGAAGAGGATGACGCGACAACAAAACAGGGATTCAAATTTTTGTATCAATACCTTTTTCGGTACAAAAAATTCTTAGTCCAATTGGTGATTGGTTTAATTGCGGGAAGTTTATTGCAACTCGTTTTTCCGTTTCTCACGCAAAGCGTCGTTGATATTGGAATTCAGAATCAAGATATTCATTTTGTGTATCTGATTCTAATCGCACAGCTCTTTATTTTTGCCGGTCGAACAGGAATAGAACTCATTCGAGGATGGATTTTATTGCACTTAAGTACCCGCATAAATATCTCATTGATCTCCGATTTTTTCATCAAACTTATGAATTTGCCCATTGCCTTTTTCGACAGTAAAATGACGGGAGATATTATGCAGCGCATCAATGATCACAGGCGAATTGAAACTTTATTGACGACAACTTCTCTTAGCGTTTTATTCTCGACTTTTAATCTCTTGATTTTTGGTGCCGTTTTGGCTTATTATAATGTGTACATTTTTCTCGTCTTTTTTGCGGGCAGTATCTTGTATTTGCTCTGGGTGGTCTTGTTTCTCAAGAAACGAAAAGAATTGGATTATAAGCGCTTTGATCAATTGAGTAATGAGCAAAGTAAAGTGATGGAGCTCATCAATGGGATGCAAGAAATCAAATTGCACAATGCAGAAAAGGAAAAAAGATGGAGTTGGGAGTTTTTACAGGCGAAGTTATTTAAGATTGAAACGCAAAATCTTGTCTTGCAACAAACACAAAGTACAGGTGCGAATGTGATCAATGAATTGAAGAATATTTTTGTCACGATTTTGGCGGCTAAATTAGTCATTGATGGCGAATTGACCCTGGGTATGATGATGGCCGTCACCTATATTATCGGTCAATTGAATGGACCTATTCAACAGTTAATCGGCTTTGTGTATACCGTTCAAGATGCCCGCATTGCTTTAGAAAGATTATCAGAAATTCATAATCGACCGGATGAAGAGGCGGTGGGTGATGAAAAAATAATAGAGGTGCCAAATGATGCCTCTATTGTACTCAATGATATCAGTTTTAGGTATACAGGAGCAATGGACAATGTGATTGATAATCTGTCCTTAGAAATTCCAGCAAATAAGGTAACGGCAATTGTAGGGGCGAGTGGAAGTGGAAAGACGACACTCATGAAAATTATTCTGAAATTCTACGAAGTGTCGCACGGTGAAATAAAAGTAGGAAGTAGTGATCTGAATGCAATTTCGCAACGCTATTGGCGCGATAAATGCGGCGTTGTCATGCAAGAAGGCTATATTTTTAATGATACGATAGCTAAAAATATTGCAGTCGGTGAAACGCATATTGACAAAACAAAATTAATTCAAGCCGTTAAGATTGCCAATATAAAGGAGTATATCGACGCACTTCCATTAGGCTATAATACGAAAGTTGGAATGGAAGGGGTCGGTATGAGTACCGGTCAAAAGCAGCGTTTGCTGATTGCACGAGCCATTTATAAATCCCCTGATATTATTTGCTTTGACGAGGCCACCAGCGCTTTGGATGCGAAGAATGAAAAGGTGATTATGGAAAATTTAAATCGATTTTTTAAAGAAAGGACAGCAATCGTCATTGCACACCGATTAAGTACGGTAAAAAATGCTGATCAAATTGTAGTGTTAGATAAAGGTGTGATTATCGAAAAAGGCACGCATCAGGAACTGATTGACCTGAAAGGGAATTATTATGGCTTGGTGAAGAACCAACTTGATTTGGAAAAATTGAATGACGATTAAAAGAGCAATAAAGTGGAAGAAGAAGTAGAAATAAGAAGTGATGAGGTGCAAGAGATTTTAACGGCTGTTCCTTCCTGGATGATTCGTTGTGGGATTTCGTTGATTTTTGGGATTATTATCCTTTGCTTCGCACTCTCCTATTTTATTAAGTATCCAGATGTAATAAGTGGAAGTGTCACCTTAACGACAGTTATGCCGCCTGTCAAGCTAGTTTCGAAAACGAATGGTGAAATCGAGCAATTATATGTGCGAGAAAATGAATATGTTGAGGAGGGGGCCGTCTTAGCTCAAATCCGAAATCCTCTCTCTCAGGGGGCCATTTCATTTTTGGAAGAGTTTGTAGCGCAAGTTGAGCTCGGGCTGACAAACGAATTTGAATCTCCTCTTGAAATGACCGAAAATCAAGTTGTTTTTGGTGCTGTTCAAAATGGTTATAATGAAGTGATTAAGGCCGTCTCGGAGTTTCAATTTGCATCAAATAATGATCAATATTTAAAGCGAAAGCGAATTCTTGAGAAACAAATCGCTAATTATCGTCAACTCGCTCTTATCAATGAGAAACAAACACTTTACGCCAATGAGAATTTTAAATTAGCGACCGAGAATTTTGAAAGTAATAAACGATTGTACGAAAAAAATATCCTTTCTAAGGCTGAATTTTATGAGCAAGAGCGAAGCTATACCAGCGTGAAAAATGAAATCGAGAACTTAAATAAAGCTCAAGTTCAAAGTGCCATTACCTTAACCGATTATGAAAGGCAATTGAACGAATTAGAAATCGACTACCTATCAAAAAAAATGAATTTGACGAAGCTGATCGAAACACGGCTCAATAACATCAGAAATGAAATTAATAATTGGGAAGAATCTTTTGTTTTAACTGCGCCAATGGCAGGACGGGTTCGTTTTCTTTTTCAAATTACCGAAAATCAATTTATTGCAGCTGGTAAAGAAATGTTTGCAATCGTTCCTGATCAAACGGATGAACTCGTCGGAATGATTCTGGTGGACAAAACAGGGTATGGCAAAATAGAAATAGGGCAGGATGTCAAGATTAAGTTTGATAACTTTCCTTCCTCCGAATATGGTCAGGTGCTC
>JALQVX010000353.1 GCA_023263555.1 Crocinitomix sp. | reverse complement strand
GTTGGCCACGTTAATCGCTCATTTATAATGATCGAAAACTACTTGAGCTTTTGAAGCTCCAACCACTTTGACCAGGTCTTCTAAAGATGCTTCTTTGATGCGTTTTACGGATTTAAAATGTTTCAGCAAATCGGTGGATGTTTTTTCTCCAATGCCTACAATTTCAGTTAGCGCTGTTCCTAACGCGTTTTTACTTCGTTTATCTCGGTGATGTGTAATGCCAAAGCGGTGGGCTTCGTTTCTTAATTGTTGTATGATTTTGAGACTTTCGGAACGTTTGTCTATATAAACAGGGATCGAATCGCCGGGATAATAAAGTTCTTCTAATTTTTTGGCTATGCCAATAACCGTTATTTTACCTCTCAAATTTAATTTGTCAATGCTGTTCATAGCCGAACTTAATTGCCCTTTTCCTCCGTCAATGATGATAACTTGTGGTAAAGGTTGTTCTTCTTCTAATAAACGCTTGTAGCGGCGATAAACAACCTCTTCCATAGAGGCAAAATCATCAGGACCGACAACGGTTTTAATATTAAAATGGCGGTAATCTTTTTTACTTGGTTTGCCGTTTTTGAATACTACACAGGCTGCAACTGCATTGGTACCATGAAAGTTGGAGTTGTCAAAACATTCAATATGTGTGGGCCATTCTTGCAAGCGCAAATCTTTTTTCATGGTTTCCATAATGCGCTCGACATGTCGCTCAGGATCCACTAATTTTTCTTGCTTGTGTTTTTCGAGCATGAAGAATTTTGTGTTACGCATGGACAGTTCCAATAAAGCCTTTTTTTCGCCGCGTTGTGGAATGGTGATTTTGAGATGGGGGAAATACTTATCCAGTTTAATATCGGTTATGATTTCGGTTGATTCATCACCGTATCGTTCACGCATATCAATGAGTACAAAGGGCAAGATTTGCTTTGGCGTTTCGGCGAGTTTCTTTTTAACCTCTACTGTATGTCCATGGATAATAGCACCATTACTTATTTTTAAATAATTAACATAGGCCGATTTATCATCCTCTGCCATGGTGATCACATCAACATTGTGGATGGTAGGACTCACAACGGATGATTTCGAATAGTAGTTCTGAAGACTTGTAATTTTATTCTTGATATCTAGTGCTTCCTCAAATTTTAAATTGGCGGCATAATTTTCCATCATGCCTTGCAATTCTTTAATAACAGAGGTAATATTTCCTTTGAGAATTGATCCTATTTCATCTAAATAGACCTGATATTCATTTTCGGTTTGCTTAGATTCGCACGGACCTTTACAGTTCCCGATATGATATTCAAGGCATACTTTATAATTTCCTTTTTTAATTGCATTTTCAGAAAGATTAAGACGGCATGTACGCAAAGGATAGACATCTTTAATGAGGTCTAACAAGGTGTACATCATTTTAACATTTGGGTAAGGGCCGTAATATTTAGATCCATCTTTGATGACACGTCTTGTCGCAAAAATTCGAGGAAATGCTTCTTTTGTAACACAAATCCAAGGATACGTTTTATCGTCCTTAAGTTGAATATTATACTTGGGAAGGTATTTTTTAATTAGATTATTTTCGAGTAAGAGTGCATCCATTTCGGTTTCCACCACCAAATATTTTATCGTCACAATCTTGCGGACTAAAATTGTGGTTTTCGCATTGTCTTGCGATTTAGTGAAATAGGAGGAAACTCTTTTTTTAAGATCTTTCGCCTTGCCAACGTATATAATGACCTCGTTTTTATCAAAATACTGATAGACTCCGGGGCTATGCGGAATTTGTTTAATTTGATCTTTGAGGTGCTCGAACATGTTTACAAATTTACTTCAAATTCTGCTTTACTGTGAAGACGTGATAAAAATTGAAGTAAATTGTGCTGCTGTTTGCATAATTTCAAAGGTTGTTTATCTTTGAACCTATTCTAATTCAAGTATATGAAATTATTTTCTACCTTATTTATAGCGTTACTAGGCCTTTCTAGTTATAGTCAAGATTTTCACAGGTGTTATACACATGAGGCTATGATGGCCCAAGAAGAAAAGACTCCTGGCTATTTAGCGAGTGTCAATGAGGCTTTTGAACGCGCAAAACATACGGGTTCTCAAGATCGTTCAGAGGTGTTAACAATTCCTGTTGTTGTCCATATTGTGTACAATACAGCAGCAGAAAATTTGGCAGATAGCGTGATTTTTAATCAAATTGCTACGCTAAATGAAGATTATAGACGGTTGAATGCTGATGCAGATAATCTGCGCGATACATTTAATACGATTGTTGGGGATACATTTATCGAATTTCAATTAGCGAGTGTAGATCCGGATGGGAATCCAACAACGGGAATTACACGAACGAATTCGGATATAACTTCTTTTTTCAGTTTGGCTCTAAGTCCCGCAGAAGGCGTAAAACAAACGGCTGAAGGTGGGATAGATGCCTGGGATCCCAGTCGTTATTTAAATATTTGGGTCTGTGATATGTCTGTTTTTGAGACTGTTTTTTTGTTAGGTTATGCCACGCCTCCCTCAGGTTTACCGCATTGGCCGGAAGGGGCGACGGACGGTTTAGCGGATGGAGTTGTTATTCAATACCAAGCCTTTGGAAGCAATAATCCAAATCCATTGATTGCAGGTGGTGGTGCGATTGACGTTAGAGGAAGAACGGCAACGCATGAGGTAGGACATTATTTGGGTTTACGTCATATTTGGGGGGATGGAGATTGTGCGGAACAAGATGGTGTGGATGATACACCAAATGCTGTGGATCAATCTGGATCGTGTGCTTTAGAAGCGAATACCTGTGTGGACGATATTGCTGGTTTGGGTGATTTGCCGGATATGGTAGAGAATTATATGGACTATTCGCCTGAAACTTGTCAAAATTCGTTTACACTGGGTCAGGTAGCAATCATGCGCGGGGTTCTTGAGGTTCAACGTATTGACTTGGTCACTGATAATCCTGCTTTAGGTATTCGAAATGACACGAGAATGGAGTCTAATTTTGCTATTTACCCTAATCCTGCAAACGATCAATTTACCCTCTCTTTTGCGGCTAATGATTTGAGTAAAACGGTGAAGGTGTATACAGAAACCGGGCAATTGGTTTTAACGGAAAAGATTCAAGCAGGCACATCTTCTCTTACGATCGATTTGCTGAAGAAAGGGATGTATGTTGTTGAAATCAGTTCTGACGAGACCATTGAAACAAAACGACTAGTGGTGCTTTAATTTAGATTTTTACCAAAAATTCGGGTAAAGGTCTTCGCACTTTTTTGATTGTTGCATTTTTATCATCTTCGGCGCGATAGCCAATTGGTATTACGAGTACGGATGCGAGATTCATGTCCTGTAATCCAAGTACATTGTCAAATGCTGCAGGCATAAAACCTTCCATAGGACAAGCATCAACACCCAATACTGCGCAAGATGTAAGCAAGTTACCAAGAGCAATATAAACTTGTTTTTTCATCCAATCCTCTTGTTCTGAAGGGGTCATTTTCAAAACGGTATTGTGCATCATATTTTTGAAACCAATCAAATTATCCACGTGAATCGAACGGGTGTCTGCAATATTCTCGATATAATCATTGATATGAGATGCATTGGCTTCTTTCTCGCGGCACAAAATGAGGAGGTGAGAAGCGTCTGCTATTTGGCGTTGTCCAAAAGCATGTGAAACTAATGCTTCGCGCAACGCTTGATCTTGAACCAAAACAACCTTCATTAATTGCAAACCATAAGAGGTGGGTGTGAGTCGAATAGCCTCAATAAGAGCATCTACAGTTTCAATCGGAATTTTTTTTGTCGCGTCAAATTTTTTTGTCGCGTATCTATTGTTTAAAGCGGAAAGTAAAACCTCGTTCATTTTATTCTGAATTTGTGTAAAGATACAACCATTTATATCGGTATATCTCACTGCCTAACAGTCTCCTTAAGTATTTGTTTTAAATTTTCTAATATTTACCATTTTTATATGATTCACCTAATGAGATTTAAGTTATATTTGCTGATTATCAAAATTAATAGATTATAATGGCAGATTTGGTAAGATATTCGGACAAAGATTTAAAGGAATTTAAAGATTTGATAGAGGGTAAACTAGTTGAAGCTCAACTAGATTTAGATTTGTTGCGCGGACAGTTAGATCATAGTGATGATCATGGGACGGATGATACAGGTCGGTCATTTAATATGATGGAAGACGGTTCTGAAACCATGTCTAGAGAAGAAATGGCGCAACTAGCAGTTAGACAAGAAAAATTTATTCAGGCATTAAAAAATGCATTGATTCGTATTGAAAATAAAACGTACGGTATTTGTCGTGAAACGGGTAAACTTATTCAGAAGCAACGACTCATGCTGGTACCCCACGCTACGTTAAGTATTGAAGCTAAACGCGCACAAGGATAGTTCGTCGTTTTGGGTAAAAAAATCGTCATTATTATTGGAGCCATTCTTGTGCTCGATCAGCTCATCAAGATTTGGGTCAAAACATCTATGGTTCCCAATGGATCAATCAATGTTATTGATGGCTTTTTTCAATTGTACTACACAGAGAATCGAGGAATGGCTTTTGGCGCAACGCTAGGTGGCGGTATTTGGGCCAAATATACCTTGTCTTTTTTTCGATTAGGGGCAATTGTTGGTATTGCTTGGTATCTCCGCAAATTAATTCTTGAAAATCAATCTCCAAAAGGTTTGTTGATTGCTGTTGCTTTAATTTTTGCGGGAGCAACAGGTAACTTGATTGACGGCGCTTTTTACGATCTAATATGGTCACTTGATCCTGACATTTCATGGAATTGGGCAATGGATGGTGATCGTAATATTTTATTGGATCCAGCTACAGATGATATCATGATGCGTCCAAATGGATTTATGTTAGGGAGTGTGGTTGATATGTTTCAATTTACTTCAACTTACCCAAGTTGGATGCCTGTCATTGATCTTAATTTACCCGCTTTTTTGGGTGGGGCAAATATTCTTGATATCTATCCAGGCAAAGAAATTTTTGGAGCAATTTGGAATTTTGCAGATCTTTCAATTTCAGTTGGGGTTGGATTAATTATTTTTAGATACCGCAAATTCTTTAGACGTCCTACGCCAATTAAAGATGAGGTAGCACATGAGTCGCTGCCGCTAACTGAAACTGAACAGCAGTCTTAGATGGACTCGAGCAGTGTGATGAAAGCCTGACTGGTAGGTGTTTCTAATACAAAGTCAACCTTGTATTTACGAGCAATTTTTTTTTCTGTACTGGAGCCAATTGCCACGATTAATGTCGTGGGATCAATAGGGTTTACGGAGGTGTAACTTTCAAAATTAGAAGGACTTGTAAACAGAATTATTGAAGGCGAATTATCAAATTGCGTAGGTGTCAATCCGGTGTGATATGTTTTTATTTCAACTCTTTGCTTGGGTGAAATTTCCTTGAAGATTGACTTCAAAGATCGGTCACTTAACGGGAATAAAACAGTTTCTTCTGGCCCGATCTGATTCGCAAAATGACGGCCAAGAGTAGATGAGGATTCATCCGTCTTTCCAATAAAATCTATTCTATAATTAGCCTTTATAATTTCAGCTTGTGTTCCTTGGCCGTATACCGCGATTTTTTTTGCTTTAATCGGATAATTTTTCACATATAAGGCCGCTCCTCTAGGCGAACTAAAGAAAATCCAATCCGTCGCCGGTATCTCGTGGTTTAGAATGGGTGTAGTTTGAATTTGTGAGGTTCTCGTTAAGCCAATAGATTGTAATGCACACCACGCTTCGACTGGGTCAAATGTTTTAGAATCAGATGTGATCAAGATGTGTTTAATCTTCCGCATCTTGCAAGTCTTCGACAATAAGTTCAGCCATTCCTTCTTGTGAGGGTGATTCATAAACCGAAACGTGTGCTGCTTCATCTTTGTCGGATGCAAAACTAACATGGATGTGCCATTGATCCTCAACGTGCTCAGCAAATACGCCTAAGGGAAGTTGGCAACCACCTTGCAAAAGGCGTAGTACATCTCGTTCTATTTTAATTGCTTCTGAAACTTGGGGGTGATTGATATTTTGTAATACGTCATAAAGTGCTGTGTCTGCTTCACGAATTTGTAATCCTAAAACGCCTTGAGCAGGCGCGGGAACAAAATTGCGAATGTCTAATTCGAATGTTTCAAATTCACTCAGATCTAGTTTTAGGCGCTTCAATCCCGCAGTTGCTAATATTATGGCGTCGTATTGTCCTTTTCTTAATTTATCTACACGCGTAGGCACATTGCCACGTAAATCCTTTAATTCTATGTCCTCGCGCATGCGTATCACTTGTGATTTTCTGCGAGCTGAAGAGGTACCAATGATGGCGTTCTTTTTAACATTTAAAGGTTTTGAAGGATCTAAACATTCTTTTCGAATCAGTAATTGATCCGTTGGATTTTCGCGATAAGAGACGGCAGCAATGATGAGGCCTTCCGGATTTGTTGTTTCCAAATCTTTGTGTGAATGGACCGCCAAATCAATCGATTGATTCAATAAAGCTTCTTCGATCTCCTTGGTAAAAAAACCTTTCCCTTCAATCTTGTCAAAGCTCAAATCTTGGATGCGATCGCCTTTCGTTTCAATAATCTTTAGTACAACTTCATGTCCTAAAGCCGTCAGTTGATCTGTTACAAAATGGGCTTGCCATAAGGCTAAATCGCTTCCCCTCGAACCAATTGTTATTTTCATTTATTTAATTTTTGTAAGCATTTCTTTGGCCATTATCATAGGAACGCTTACATATTTCTTTTCCATGTAATTGAGAATCTTGTCTAAAACAGCCTTTGATTCGTCATCCAACGTTGCCACTTCTTTTTGAAAAACCTCTGTTAATGCTTTTGTGCGAATTTCTTTGACATGTTTCGGTATCGCTTGTATTTTCAATTCGATTTGCCGCATTTCAAAAATGGATTTGAAATCTTCTAATGAGTTATAGATGATTTCCCTCACTTTTAATAGTTCTTTCCGTCGAGCAAGCAAGTTTTTATCCGCAATTTTTTTTAACGAATTGACTGAGATATAATTGACGGCAAACGCTTTAGGTATTGTCTCTGCAACGTCGTTCGGAATAGCAAGGTCAATAATATGTTTTGTTTTATTATCCTTTAAAATTGCTGTATATACCTTTTGAGAGAGAACCGCTCCATGCGCACCAGTACAAGCGATAATAACATCAAATCCGTCTTGATGTAATTCAAGATTTTTAAGCGATTCAGCTCTACCACCAAAGGTGTCCACAAATTTTTCCGCGTTGGATAAGGTACGATTATAAACAGTGAAATTTGTATAGCCGTCTTTCGTCAAAAACTTACACATATTCTGATTCGTTACGCCCGAACCTATGATGAGTATTTTAGCTTTTTTCGAAAGTTTTGCCTTCAAAAGCTCTTGGTAAGCAAGAGAAACGACTGAAACGGACTTCTCTGCGATAATTGTTTCTGTAAATACTCTTTTTGCTGTTTCAATCGTTTGACGCATGACAATGCGAATTGTATCACCCGACAAACCTTCTTTTCTTGAATATTCGTAGGCATTTCTTACTTGTGTGATGATTTCTCGCTCACCTAAAACCATGGAGTCTAAAGATGAAGCAACTTCAATAAGATGATTCACGGCATTAATACCATTCCAATAACGCGCTTTTTTACTAATCACTTCTAATTCATCCTCTTCTAATGCGCTATTTATGGAATGTAAAAATGATTGCACAAATTCTTGATCTACGGGTGTATCGTTTGTAAAAATAAACTCTACCCGATTACAGGTCGAGAGGTACATGATCTCTGCAATGGCCAGGTGTTTTTTAATATCGCGCATCTTTTTGGCGACTTCCATAGCGTCGATATGGAAGTTCCCAAGTGCTTTGAGTCCAATGCTCGCATGCGTGAGCGCTATAACATTAAATTTGATCATTTTTGCTCGACAAAAATCCTCATTTTAATCCCCTACTTTGTCATGATAATGTCAGAAAGTTTAAAAAACTGATGAATATCATTTCTATTTTTCAAATTTCCGTTTAATAAATAAACAGGTTTAGTGAATAGCTGGTTATGGCATTAAACCACATTTCGACCGTTCATCCGTGCTATTTCCCTTAAATTGATTTAAAGTTTAAAGGAACGCAATCCATTTTATATATGTCTAACAAAGTCTCAAATCACCTATTTGAACTCATTAAGAGTTTGACAAAGTCGGAAAAACGCTATTTTAAATTGTTTTCTTCGCGGCATACAATCGGCGAGGAAAATGGATACTTAAAACTTTTCGATTTTATCGATCAAATGGATTCTTATCAGGAGGATCTGATCTATATGCATTTTAAGGGCCAAGCCTTATTAAATAAATTTTCTATCACAAAAGCGCGACTTTATAGTAATATATTACGCGGATTAGATTCTTTTTATGCGTCAACGTCTCTAGATGCTCAGCTATATCGCTCTATGCATAGTGCAGATATTTTGTATGATAAAGGACTGTATAAGCAATGTGAGAAGATCCTGATTAGTGCTGAAAAACAAGCAGTCAAAAATGAGCGTTTTACACTTTTACTCGAAATTAAGCAAAAACAAAAACGGCTAATAGAAAAGGATCTTTATACGGATATTGCAGCAGCGGATATCGAAAAGATGTTTGCAGATGAGCAGGGATTAATTGATGAAATTAATACGTTTAACGAGCTTTGGAATGTTAAAAGTTTGTTGTTTCAAGAAATTAACCTCAATGGAAATGTGCGTACGGAGGAAGCAACATTGCGCCTTAAATTATTGATTGATCGTGTCGCTTCTATTGATATCTCACATTACTCATCACATGTGAAGCACATGTTTCATCACATTCATAGTGCCTATTATTTTTCGGTGAATGATTTAGTGTGCTCTTACCATCATTTGCAAGCGAATGTTAAGTTGCTTGATGATGAAAAGGATATTTTTAAGAACGAACCAAACCTTCACTTTTCTTTGTTAACGAATAGTATATATGTTGCTACACGACTTAAGAAGTATGAAGATGGTCAACACTATTTGACACGGTTAAAAGATCTTGCTAGTGAGGGTAAACAACAAAATACCTTAGATCTTGATATTAAGTATTTTTCTAGTTCGGTTAGTCTCGAATTGTTTTTATTAATTGAGAAGGGCGATTTTGTTAAGGCTGAGGAACTTGTGCCTTATATTATCGAAGCGTATCGATTATACGGGGATAATATCAATAGTTTGCGCAAAGCCTATATTGACTTTAAAGTGAGTATTGTCTACCTTTCACTGGGAGAGTATACAAAGGCTTTGCATTGGATCAATAAGGTGCTCAATGAAAGTAAAATTGACCAAAAGCAAGATATTTTTTGTTTTGCTCAACTGATTAATTTAATCCTGCATTTTGAATTAAAGAATGACCGCTTTCTGCCATATGCCATTAATTCTACGAAACGCTATTTAAAAAACAGGAACCGAATCTATGCTTTTGAAGAGGTGTTTTTAAAGTTGATTTCGAAGATGGCAAAATCAGATGGCTTTTTTGATTTGGAAGAGAAACTCATCCCAATCGAAAAGAGCTTAATTCAATTAAAAGAAGATCCACAGGAACAGGTTGTTTTTGATTATTTTGATTTTTTAACATGGGTTCAAAGCAAATTAAAGCGTCGCTCTTTTTTAGAACTTAAACAAGAGCAGTTAAAAGCAGATAATGTGCATTAACCGTAATAACTTCGCCCTTTAGGTAAGCCTAATGTGTTGTGATTAATTTCTAACCTTTGTGGTTTATTTGCTGTTTTAAATAGGCCTTCTCCAGCGCGTAGATTCGCGTATCGTGGGTCTTCGATCACGCCTAGTTTTTCCATGTAGGACGCTTCAATTGTTACACAATCATAATCAACTACGACCTTGCCTTTTACTTTGTAGATGCCTTTTCCTCTAAAAGGATATTTTTGCGCAATGTCTGGAAAGTGAACTGTGTCCAACCATTCTCCTTCTAAATCTAGAAAAGTGCCGAAAAACATTTTTTCTTGTTTGCTCGTTGTCGTACGTTTAGCGTGAATTAAGTAGCCTTTTATCCAGACGTTAGATCCTTTATAGTCGCGAAGATCTTTTGCTAAAATATGTTCCGTTAGATCTTCGGTAGAGATACTAAATGGACTGTAAAGTGGAAAACCGAGAAGTTCTAATTGGTCAAACGCATCTTCTTCCCATGAATGATACAATTCGGGTAGTTTGTAATCTACTTGTTGGATTTGAAAAAGATCTGCATCATGCTTTTCTTTTACGTTTTCTTTCGAGATTTTAAGATGGGCTTCCCACATTAATGTGCGCTTGTTTTTTCCCGTAAATCGAAAAGCGTCCATACGAATTAAAAGACTAATTTGTTCGAGTGAAATAGGGATACGATCGACAAAATCATTAAAATCAAGATACGGTCCTTTTTCTTGTCTATCACGGACGATACGTTTGGCAGTTTCGATCCCAAAGGAGTGAATCAAATGAAAACCGATATACACATCATTTGCTTTTAGTGACGTGTAATGTTCGCTGTTATTGAGACAGGGGGGGTGAATGATCGCTCCAAATTTTCGTGCTTCATAGACATAGAGTTCTGTACTGTAAAAACCACCGTAATTATTGATTGTTGCCACCATATATTCGACGGGGTAATAGGCTTTTAAAAAGAGACTTTGGTAACTTTCTACCGCATAGGATGCTGAATGTCCTTTTGCAAAAGCATAACCGGCAAAACTTTCGGTTTGTCGCCACACTTCTGCCGTTAATTCATAACTATGGCCCTTTTCGGAGCAGTTGGAGAAAAAGGTCGCTTTTACTTCCTGAAATTCTTCGCGTGACCGAAATTTTCCCGACATACCACGCCGCATTTTGTCGGCCTCACCAAGCGTTAAACCTGCAAAAAAATGGGCCACTTTGATCACGTCCTCTTGATACACCATGACGCCATAGGTTTCGGGCATAAGCTCGAGTAGAACAGGATGTGCATCTTTCCGTTTTTCAGGATGACGGTATCGTTGAATATAAGCTTGCATCATCCCTGATTTTGCCACTCCTGGGCGAATAACAGAACTCGCGGCAACTAATCCTAAATAATTGTCGACCTGCAATTTTCGTAAAAGCATGCGCATGGCGGGTGATTCGACATAAAAGCAACCAATCGCATTGGCAGATCGCAGCAAAGATTTAATCTGCGGATCGGCTTTAAAGCGGTTAATATCATCAATGTCGATTGCCGGTTCATCTGGACGATTTTTTCGCACAAGCATCAAGGTGTCTTTTATCTTTCCTAAACCACGTTGACTGAGGATGTCGAATTTAAAGAGTCCCACATCTTCGCAGGCATGCATGTCAAATTGAATGGTTGGATATCCCTTTGGGGGCATAAAAGTGGGCGAAAAATAATGAATCGGTAATTCCGAAATAATAATTCCACTCGAATGAATACTCAAATGACTTGGGAAACCATGAATGTATTTTCCATAGCGCAAAACTAAGTGCGCTAAATGGTTGCTGTCAAAAGTTGTTATATTTCCCCTACTTAATTGGTCTATTTCTGATTTTGGTAAGCCAAACACTTTTCCTAATTCACGAATAACAGCGCGGTATTGAAAGGTATTGTAAGTTGCTACCAATGCAACGTTTTCAAATCGTTTGAAAATATAAGCCGTTACATCATCTCGATCCATCCATGAAAAATCAATGTCAAAATCGGGCGGGTTTTTGCGATAAAGATTAATAAAGCGCTCAAAATAAAGGTCGAGTTCAATGGGGTCAACATTGGTGATGCGCAAGAGATAGGCAATTATACTATTAGCGCCACTTCCTCTACCCACATAAAAATACCCCTTAGACCGCGCGTATGAAACAATATCCCAATTCATTAAAAAATAGGAGACAAAGCCCATTTGCTCAATGGTATCCATCTCCTTTTTTATCCGATCTGTTATTTCGGTGGTTGGATTCGGATAACGGTAGGCTAACCCCTCGGCACAAAGCGATTTCAAGAGTGCCATATCTTCATCTTCATCTCCTGTATACGTGCGTTGATTTTGCGGCATAGCCCGTTCTGAAAAATCAAATTCGATTGAGGAATGATCAAGAATCAATTTTGTATTTAAGATGATTTCTGGAAAGTCTTCATATAAGGTCTCTAGTTTGTTTGCTGATAGAGGTGTGTCAAGCGGGTTGCCTTGCTCAGAAACGGCTAGCTTGCTCAGAAGTGTATTGTTGTCGATAGCTCTTAAGAGACGGTGGGCGTTAAAATCACGTTTATTTCTAAAGCTAACAGGATGTAAAATGACGGCTTGTTTCGTGTCTATTTTTTTGAGTCGGACATAATCTAAATCATAAGGAGAAATACCCAAAAATTCGTTGGCCTTTAAGGTGTAACTGACGCCTTTTCTAAACGGGTAAATAACGTAGGCATGATCGAAAGATGGTGCTTCTTTTGTTAATGTGACGGAACTGTGCAAAATGTCAGAAAGATGTTCATTAATCTCTTGAAACCCTTCATTGTTCTTCGCAATTGCGACATAGTATTGCTCTATTCCCAAACGAAAATCAATGCCCACAATGGGACGTATTTTGTACCGTGGTGCAAGTCGTACAAAATCCAAACAAGCTGAGGTCGAATTGATATCGGTTAGGGCAAAGCAGTCAATGCCATTTATTTGTGCCAATTCCAACAGCGTTTCTGTACTAAATGTACCGTACCGTAGGCTATAATAAGTGTGGGTATTTAAATACATTTATGATTAATTTCTAATCACAAATGTATTAATTTTTAATCAATTTAATACTATTGAATCCTTTATATTGAAAACGAAATTAAAGGCTATCTTTAATTACTAAACGTGCCGTTTGTCGCGATTTTTGCTCGAGTATGATGTCTTTCGAAACAGTGACACGCTTTAGGGTAGGTTCGTCGTAATGACGAATAGTCACTAATTCAAGTCCCTCATTATAGCGCACTATATAATCGGTTTGGAAATACTGAATCAATTTATCTAAATCAATTCTAGCACGATCAACAACAAATGAAAAACTGACTGCCGAGTTTTGCATCAAATTCACCCTAATTTTTTTCTTATTCAGATGTCCGAAGATGCGTTCTAAATTCTCTTCAACGATAAATGAAAAATCCTTTGGCGTTAATGAGATCAAAACTTGATCCATTTTGAAGATAAATGAAGGGATATGATCATCATATGCGAGTGATTCTTGAATAACCGATCCTTGTGCTTCTGGATTCAAGAAAGATTTAATATAAAGCGGAATTTTCTTTCTCTTCAGCGGTTGAATCGTTTTAGGATGAATGACCGAAGCACCAAAATAAGCTAATTCAATGGCTTCTTTAAAGGATATTTTTTCGAGTAAAACTGTATTGTCAAAATATTTAGGATCGGCATTGAGCATACCCGGTACATCTTTCCAAATCGTTACATCCTCGACATCTAAACAATAAGCGAAAATCGCCGCCGTGAAATCAGAGCCCTCTCTTCCTAATGTCGTGGTCTTTCCTTCCGAGTTGTGTCCAACAAATCCTTGAGTGACTAAAATCGAATTTCCTTGTTCGAAAAGTTGGTTGGCTTTGGCTTGAATAAGCACTTCTGTTACTTCCCAATTCACGCGTCCTTCTCGCCAACGGCTGTTCGTGCGAACAAGTTTGCGAGCATCCATCCATTGTGATTTAAACTGAATGGTGTTTAAATAGGCGGCAATAATTTTTGTTGAAATAACTTCGCCTAATGATATAATTTGGTCGTAATGATAATCGTATTCACCCTCGAATTGCTGTTCACATTTAGCGGTAAGATCTGCAAAAATCTGCGCAATTTCAGTACTAATTTCTCTTGAGTCATTCGGAAAAAGGTCCTTTATTATCGTTTGATGATACGCCTCTGATTCTTGAATCAATTCAGTTGAAAGAAGTTTATCGTTCGCTCCATAAGCCTGCATGATTGATTCTAATGCATTGGTCGTTTTCCCCATAGCTGAAACCACAACGATAAGCGGTTCGTTTTCATACCGTTTTAAAACCTTACCTACATTTATAACAGCTCCCGCATCTTTTACTGATGCTCCTCCAAATTTAAATATCTTCATTTTTTATTAATAAAATTTTTGATTGCTAATTCATTCATTTGTGCAATCTGCCATTCTCTAGAAACAGTAGCTCCATTACTTTTATAAAAATTAATAGCATCTATGTTCCAATCTAAAACAGCCCATTCAATTCTTCTTACTCCTTTT
>JALQVX010000261.1 GCA_023263555.1 Crocinitomix sp. | reverse complement strand
ACAAAGGCTAAGTTCGGTCGGGTGATCTCTGCGAGCTTCCCGATCTCTCTAACCCTTCATTAGCGTTATTACGGCGTTATAAATGAATGGCGTTGAACATTTTTGCAAACTAAAAGTGTTTGGATAGTTCAAAATCTTCTTTGTCAAAGTTAAATGGAAGAAAAAAATCTTTAAGAATTTATTTTGAAGCTTTAAAAACAGGAGAACGCACATTATTCTTTTTAATATGTGACAACTCAATTTTGTCGCTTAGACTGTCCAAAATTTTTGCGTGAAATTAGAAAACCCACAACTTTTGCATTTGATCCGTTTTCTTTTGTGGTGATAGAGGGATGTCTCCGCAATCCGAATGAGGGTGCGCCTGACAAGCATGAAAACCAGAATTCCGAATGCTCGGAATTTGTTGATTTTTTTCTTGTCTCTAACTTGAAGCGAGCTTCAGTTTGATTCAAAAAAAAAAACCAAGTACTACGTACCTGGTTTTCTTTTGTGGTGATAGAGGGATTTGAACCCCCGACACATGGATTTTCAGTCCATTGCTCTACCAACTGAGCTATATCACCATCAATAATTGTGGCGCAAAGATAGCAAGGAATTTTAAAGCGCAATAGATTTAACCTTAATTTTTTATAAAATTTGATTGGATTCAATAAATTGTTACCAATTTTGCAGAATGAATCTTATAGTAGATCAAGGAAATACGGCTACAAAACTGACCATTTTTGATGTAAAAAAAAATGTTGTGGAAAGGTGTGTTTTTGCAAAAGATGAAGTTGAAAACACCGAAAAGTGGATTGAAAGCCGCTCCAATTCCTTAAAAGCGGTCCTTGTAAGTTCGGTGACAAATCAACTGTTGAAGATTTCAATCAAAAAACGAATTGATTTTGATGCGTCAACACCGCTACCAATTGGAAATGGGTATGGAACACCTGAAACTTTGGGAAGAGATAGATTAGCGAATGCGGTAGCACTATGGTCACGAAACCCCGGCAAGGCATCTCTTGCAATCGATTTCGGAACATGTATCAAATATGATCTCGTTTCATCTGAAGGCATTTATTTGGGTGGAAATATCAGTCCCGGTTTGCAAATGCGTTATCGGGCTTTGCATGAATTTACCGACCAATTACCTTTGATCGAACCTGAAGAGTTTGATTACGCTTTTGGTATTTCAACCAAATCAAGCATTCAAAATGGAGTGCAGCAAGCTATTTTTCACGAAATAAATGGATTTATTCAACGTTATACTGCTCAATTCAATGGATTAACAATTTTTATGACAGGTGGGGATTTAAATTTCTTTGATAAAGGATTTAAAAGTAGCATCTTTGCACTTCCTATTGTTTGGAAAGACTTAACCAGCTATGGGTTAAATGAAATTTTGAGCTATAATGTTGAAATATAAAAATATCGTCTTGCTTTTTATTTCCAGTTTTTTGGGAATGACCGCTATGGCGCAAAAAGGAACACAATCTCCCTACAGTTCACTTGGCTTAGGCGAGTTAAACAGCGAGGGCTATGCATTGTTCTCAGCTATGGGCGGTGTTGCCTTGGCAAATTCAGATTCGTCCATTGTCAATTCATTTAATCCAGCATCTTATTCGTTCATTGCGAGAAATATGCCTGTTTTTCAAGTGGGTTTAAATGGAAAGGCATCTATTTTTAGCACCGAAACTGCAAGTACGAACCAACGTCATTTTGGCTTGAATCAATTTCAACTCGGATTGCCAGTAAAAGAAAATTGGGGAATTGGAATTGGAATTAAGCCCTATACTTTTACCGGTTATACCGTTACTAAATATGGCGTGGACGAAGGAGATACCAGTTCGGTTCAAATTGCGGAAGGTTCGGGTGGATTGAGAGTTGCTAATTTTGGATTCGCATATAAACCACTAAATTATTCTAAATTTATTAATGACTACAGCATCCATGTTGCTGCGAGAGATAGCTCTGGCGCAACAAAAAGAGATACAATACACTTAAAAGGAACACGTTTTCAATATTTGTCGTTGGGTGCTTCTGCAAATTATCTTTTCGGTACCTCTTCGCATTTGCGTTCGCAAGAATTTATTCCTTCTACGGCAACTACCTTTAATGCGCGTGTTGTTGAAGGTCTTCGCGTTTCTGGTGTTTCATTTGAGGCAGGTTTAAATTATCAATTCGGATTTAGATCGAAAGAAATTGAGCGCACATTTGCACTCGGAGCGACTTATTCGCCCGCTCAAAATGTTAGAACTTACCAAGATCTATATTCTTATTCATATGTCGGAAGTTTCTACCGTGGAGAAAGTGTAATTGTTGTAGATACGGTCGAGTTTGTGAATAATGATCAAGGTTCTTTGTTTAAACCAGAGTCGTATGGTGTTGGTTTGCAATATGTATTAAGACCGTACAAGTCGAGTTCGGTGCTTCGTTTTGCGGCAGATGTAAAAATGGAAAGATGGTCTACGTTTTATACCGAATTCTCAGGCTTGCGCAATAATGGAGGATTGAAAGATCGATTTTCTGCAGGATTTGGTTTCGAATATACGCCTAAAGCGGGTGTTTATTCATTCGATAATAATGTGACCTTTTTACAACGTTTGCATTATCGCGTTGGATTTAATTATACACAGACCGAATTATTGATCCAAAATAACCTTGGTCAAGACATTGCAATTGACAATTATGGCATGAGTTTTGGATTAGGTATCCCGATCCTAGTTGGTAACTCAAATACAAATATTAATTTTGGGGCCAGTTTAGGAAACCTGGGAACGACAGCGAACGGATTAATTCAGGAAAGATACTTAGGCATGTATGTCGGACTTTCAATTACTCCGCTTGCCGGAAACGGTTGGTTTGTGAAAAGGAAATACAATTAATAATTATTTATTCGAACTGAAGAAAAATAAACAATCGTACTTCAGTTATTAAATGCAAAAAAAAAGAAACATGAAACTCAAAGGAATTATAGCAACATTAGTCTTAATGCTTTCTGTCGGAGGGAATCTTATTGCCCAAGACTCAACTGCCGTTGTAGATGATTGTGCCAAATTTAAAAGTCTTTATTATGAGTATTCTAAACACAAAGAATACGTTGATGCCGCCAACTTTTGGAGAAAGGCTATTATTGCTTGTGGTGAAACTGGCTTAGATGCCAAGTTCTATTTTAATGGACGTATTATCTATAGTAAATTATTAACGGATAGCACAGATCCTGCTCGTGCTAAAGAAATCAATGATACGATCAATATGTGTTTCGAGCGACGTATGAAGCTCATTGACGAGCCTTCTTGGACAGTTGATTATGGAATCAAATTGGTCAATGATGGATCTGAGGATATTGAAAAAATCGATAGCTTATTTAACAATAGTGTTCACCGTTTAAAAGAAGATTTATCTTCTTATGCGACAAAACAATACTTCAAGCATTTGATCGTAAATAAATTTAATGGTGCAAAGCCAGAGGATAAAGAAACGGAGAGAGTAAGAATTATTGAAGAATATATTGTGCTTTCTGAATATGTAACTATCGCAACAAAAAAAGCGAAAGAAGCAGGGGATGAGAATGAGGTGAAACGTCAAGAGTCTGCGCAATCATTCTTGGATAAATATTTCTTGCTAATCGCTAATGACTGTGCAGTTTTAACACCTGTATTGGATGATAAATTAAAATCATTGCCACAAGAGAAAGAGGCGAAATTGAAAAAAGTGAAGGACTATTTGACATTGATGGATCTTCAAAAATGTCAATCTACTGATACGTATGGTAAATTTGTAGATACCTTGATTATACTCGAACCGACTGCTGACGCTTATTATTTTGGATACAACTATGCAATTGGCACAGGAAACGAATCGAAAGCATTAAAGTATATTGAAAAGGCGGTTGAAATGGAGAAAGACGGTGAGAATAAGGATAAGTACTTAGCGGCAAATGCGAATCTTTTATACAAAATGAACTCGTATAGATCCGCTTTCAGCACAGCGCAAAAAGTAGGTGCTGGTGAATACAAAGGTCAAGCATTATACATTCAAGCGCTTGCAATTGCCGCAACGGCAAACAGTTGTGGTGATTCAACTTTTGAGCGTAAAGCAAACTTCTGGTTGGCGAATGATTATATCAACCGCGCAATTGCAAATGGGTATACAGGTGTAAGTAGCAGCAAATTTTTGGACAATGCTCCGGATAAAAATGAAATCTTTACCACTGGTGTTCAAATGGGATCATCTTATACCTTAAAATGTTGGGGAGAAACGACGACAGTTCGTTAAGTTGAAAATCCTGAATAACATATTAAAAAAACAATTAAAAAGCATTCCTGTCATTTTTGTGGCGGGAATGCTTTTTTCATGTGAAAATGATTTGGAAACGATTACTACAGTGACGGCAACGGATGAGACACCAAATGAAATCGTAAATGATATGCACACACTCTATTCAGATTCAGGCGTGGTGAAGTATGAAATCATTGCGACGCGCATGGAAAAGTATGATGAACCCAAAAATAAAACCATTTTTAAAAATGGAATTATCGTTAATTTTTTCAAAGAAAAAGACTCTATTATCTCTACCCTTACTGCTGATTATGCCGAAATAAGAGAGAAAGAAAATATGATTATCGCACGGAATAATGTTATCTTTACCAACGTTGAAAAGCACCAAACCTTGGAGACAGAGGAGTTGTTTTGGGATCAAAATGCGAAGCGGATCAGAACGGATAAGCATTTTCATGTGATTGGTGAGGATGGAACAGAGGTTTGGGGTTATGGGTTAGATACAGATGAAAACTTCACGGACTATAATGCGCATAAGGTGAGTGTTAGAGGTAGTGATCAAAATAAAGACAGTATACAATGAGTAGTTTAGCAAAAGTAAATTCGATTTTAGAAAAGTTTTGGTGGGCCATGACAGTGGTAACACTCATCATGGTTATCATTTTTTGTTTTACCGACGGGTTTTCTAGTTGGGTGTATTATTTTGTGGTGCCTGTTTTAACGGCATTAATGGCTTTAATGCGCAGATTCTTGCGAAAGCGATTAGAAAAAAGTGAAGCTGAACGCGATCAGCGTCAAGGTAAATAACACTTTAGCGTTTCTTATAATAAGTGTGAATATTCTTGGGAATGAAGAGGCTTATTTAGCATTCTTTGGTTTAACCGAGAAGAGTTTACCTGATTTACCAACTTCTCCAAAAAGGTAAAATTTGGATGGGTCAATCTGATCACATTGCACAGCCCGTAGCATAAAATTATTGTCAGCTGGGACGAGAGCCCCACGACTCTTCACCCCGTCTTCTTGGATGTACACATAGGATATTTGGAACTTACGATTTTGTGATAAACTTTCATAGTCGAAATAATCAGTCGGACCGAGGTCATTGTTGCGCTCTGTATCGTTGAAAAAGATATAAATATCGTTTTCATATTTCATAGTCGTAAAAGAAGAGTAATAACCATAATCGTTAATGGTGTGTTGGAACTTAGGAATGCGGTCGCTCCAAATATGATTGCCATTCGGATCGAAATAAGCAACTATAATTGAATTGTAATTATAGTTTTCGGTCGTTGTGGTGATATTCGTCCGAGGGTCGTAGTTGCGCTCCGTATAGTGATAATAATGTTCGCCCAACAGAAAATAAGATCCGTCTTCTAAAACAATACAATCTCGCAATTGAATATCATCTAATTCTTTTGTTTTATCAACTTGTTTGGCATCTACGAACTTTTCATAAAACGCACGCTTGTATTTGTAATAGCTCGAAGTAATTACGGTCATTATTGGACTAATCTTAAGAGAAAAAACCCCATTGATCGTCTGCTTGCGCGTTTCATTAATAAATCCGCTAATAATGAGT
>JALQVX010000168.1 GCA_023263555.1 Crocinitomix sp. | reverse complement strand
TTTAAAATGGGGAGTGTCTATGCTTCTTCTAAGTTTGCATTACGCGGCTTAACGGAATGCTGGCAGGCCGAATTGCGTCCTTATAATGTTCGTGTGATTCAAATCAACCCATCAGAAGTGCCAACGGCTTTTAACGTTGACTCACGTACAGAGAAAGCACTGGTGGACAATAAATTAACCCCGCAAGAAATAGCAGATGTTTTAATTGCTAGTCTCAAGATGGATCCACGTGGTTTTATACCTGAGGTAAGTGTTTTTGCTACGAACCCTTTTTAGGCACAGGGACTAATTGTGACGTAAGACCCAATTTTAATAAATTTTTGTCTAAAGCGCTTAAAGCTTTTTTTTGCTGTTTAGCTGTGTAGGTATTTAATTTAACGAGTAACATAGTTTCTAGTTTAAGTGCGTAGGATTGTTGCGTTAAATCTTTCGCTGTTCTTTTAAGTTAATACAAGAAGCGTACCGAACTCTTATTTCTTTTTTAAGTGTCGCTTCTTTTGACTTGTCGGTGCTTTTGAATGATTCTTTGTATCTTCGTCTTTTAATGAAAGTAGCCTATAATAGATGCGCCAATTCTGCGTTCTTGGATTTTGTAAAGTGAGGAAATGAAAAATATAGACAGGTTAATGTTATGGCTTATGACCGCTTTAATGGTGAGTTGTAGTTCAATGGAGGATCGTGAAGAAATGAAGAGCGGAGATGGTTCAGATTCACGAACAGTTGAACAAATCGATTCGACCGATAATCGTGTTGTCAATGCCGATTTTATTCCAGCGATTGATCAATGTGGACCGCGTTCGATAGAGGATTTCCGATCTTTTATGGGGTTTCAATATGGTGATGACGAGAAATTATTGACATCAAAATTGGGATCTTTTTCAAAAGGCAACTATGCAAGTGATTCAGCCTATTTTATTTACTACTATGATGCTGTCCCAAGAGTGCCTATTCAGGTTTGGGTGCACACTGAAACAGGAAGAATTATTACGATTTTCATAGAGGTGCTCAGTTTAAAATCACTGTTTAATGAAGATTTGGCCTTAGCAAAAGAAGAATATCCGATTGAAGAGTGTGAATCTAAGTATATGGGTTTAACGGCGGATCAGATTATGGCAAAATTAGGTACACCAGCTGAGGATGCTTTCTCTAAAGATAACGTACATCTTTTGACATATGATTCGGAAGATTTTGAGATTGCCGTTGCTTTTAAGATCTATCCCGAAGAGAATACATGCTCATCTATTGCCGTGAACTGGTTTTATGATAATCATTAGTCGGCAATTAAACTCGTGAGATGCATCTTACTTTTCATGAATTGACCTTGACCGGTGGCACAAAGTCGACCTTTTTCATCATAAAGGCGTGCGCTGGCTGTAAATAAATTCAGCGACATGAAATCAATCTCACCTACAGCTGTTATTGTTCCTTTTGTTAACGGCGTAGTAAATTGATGTTGAAATTTGTTGTGACAATAAAGTAATCTTCAATTTCTGTTTGACAAGCAAAGTAGGCCGCATCATCCAATAATTTAAAATAAACCGAGCCATGCGCAGCCATTCCTGCATGAAAGTAAGTTGGTTTTAAAGGCAATGAAATTTTACATTTTTTTGAGGAAAGGGTCATCTGTAATCCTTCGTAGAAGTTATGAATTGGAGCCGCCTTGTAAATAGCTAATAAACGTTCGAAGTGCTTCATCTTTAGTAAATTTGAAATTTTTGCTAAGATATATCGAAAAAGACTTTAAGATAAGTGATGAAATGATTAAATTTGCTATCCACTTATACTTATCATAAAAATTGAAAAAAAATACATTATGGCATTTGACATAGACATGATCAAAAAGGTTTACGAAGTTTATCCTGAACGCGTTGCAAAAGCAAGAGAGGTGTTAGGAAAACCGTTGACTTTATCGGAAAAAATTCTTTACACACACCTTTGGGATAATCCCTTGGTTTCAGCTTTCGAAAGAGGCAAATCTTACGTTGATTTTGATCCGGATCGTGTGGCTATGCAAGATGCAACGGCACAAATGGCTTTACTTCAGTTTATGCAAGCGGGCAAGTCAAAGGTAGCTGTTCCATCAACTGCTCACGCTGATCACTTGATTCAAGCGAGAGACGGTGCAGCAGCAGACATGGAGCGTTCGAACCATACGAATGGTGAAGTATTTGATTTTTTAAGTTCTGTTTGTGATAAGTACGGTATTGGTTTCTGGAAACCAGGTGCTGGTATCATTCACCAAGTTGTTTTAGAAAATTATGCATTTCCGGGAGGAATGATGATTGGAACAGATTCACATACTGTAAATGCAGGTGGATTGGGAATGGTAGCGATTGGTGTTGGTGGAGCAGATGCAGTAGATGTAATGGCAGGTATGCCGTGGGAATTAAAGTTTCCAAAATTGATTGGAGTAAAGTTAACCGGAAAATTAAGTGGTTGGACAGCGCCTAAAGATGTTATTTTGAAAGTTGCTGGAATTCTTACCGTTAAAGGTGGAACGGGAGCAATTGTTGAATATTTTGGAGAAGGGGCTTTGTCACTTTCTTGTACTGGTAAAGGTACCATTTGTAATATGGGGGCTGAAATTGGTGCAACGACATCAACTTTCGGTTACGACGAGTCCATGCGTCGTTATTTGTCTGCAACTGGTCGTCAAGATGTCGTTGATGCAGCAGATAAGGTTGCTGAACACTTAACAGGTGATGCTGAAGTTTATGCGAATCCTGAGCAATACTTCGATCAAGTTATTGAAATTGATTTAAATACTTTATCACCACATTTAAATGGTCCGTTTACACCAGATTTAGCGACTCCTGTTGCTGAGATGAAAGAAGCGGCTGCTAAAAATGGTTGGCCTACAGATATCGAATGGGCACTTATTGGTTCGTGTACAAACTCTTCTTATGAAGATTTAACACGTGCTGCATCCATTGTAAAAGATGCAACTGATAAAGGCTTGACAGCTCATGCTCAATTGGGAATTAACCCTGGTTCTGAGCAAGTGCGTTACACGGCAGAACGTGACGGTTTAATGGATATTTTTAATTCACTAAACGGAACAACAATCTTTACAAATGCTTGTGGTCCGTGTATCGGTCAGTGGGATAGAGCAGGTGCTGAGAAAGAAGAAGTAAACTCAATCGTTCACTCGTTTAACCGTAACTTTAAAAAACGTGCCGACGGAAATCCAAATACTATGGCTTTCGTAACCTCTCCTGAGATGGTTGCTGCGATTGCTATTTCTGGTAAATTAGATTTTAATCCGATTACAGATACATTAACAAATTCAAAAGGGGAGCAGGTACATTTGTCTGATCCTACTGGAGTTGAACTACCGCCTAAAGGTTTTGACGTAGAGGATAATGGTTATCAAGCGCCAGCTGAAGATGGTTCTTCTGTTGTTGTTAAAGTTGATCCTGCTTCTGATCGTTTGCAATTGTTAACGCCTTTTGAACCTTGGAATGGTGAGAATGTAGTGGGAGCTAAATTATTGATCAAAGCACAAGGAAAATGTACAACGGATCATATCTCAATGGCTGGTCCATGGTTAAAATACCGCGGTCACTTAGATAATATTTCTAATAACTGTTTGATTGGTGCGACGAATGCTTTTGGTGGAGCAACGAATAAAGTGAAGAATCAATTAACAGGAGAGTTTGGAGCTGTTCCTGATACAGCGAGAGCTTATAAAGCGGCAGGTGTTCCTTCAGTTGTTGTTGGAGATCATAATTATGGAGAAGGTTCTTCTCGTGAACACGCTGCAATGGAACCACGTCATTTAGGTGTAATCGCAGTTATTGTAAAATCTTTTGCTCGTATTCATGAAACAAACCTTAAAAAACAAGGTATGTTAGGTTTAACGTTCGCAAATGAGGCAGATTACGATAAAGTTCGTGAAAATGACACCTTGAATTTTGTTGATTTGGTTGACTTTGCACCGAACAAACCATTAACGCTTGAATTATTGCATGATGATGGTACGAAAGAGGTTATCTCATTGAATCATACGTATAACGATTCTCAAATTGATTGGTTTAAAGCTGGATCGGCATTAAACTTCTTAAAATTAACACAAGCGTAGTATTGTTAAACGTTAATAAATGGATGAAGACCGTTGCAATTCGTTGCAGCGGTCTTTTTGTTTGTAAAACCTAAGAGAAGCTATGATAAATAAAATCTTGTTCGAAGCGGGAAGTACGAAAACGACTGTACTTTCCACCCAAGCATTAACTAATCAGGGCAACGGTGGTTTAGCCGGCGAGCTAGTGGAATTAATGCTGCCAGGTTATAATCCCAATCGGCCGTCTACTTTGTTTGAGCAGGAATTAAAGGCGCTTGCGATTGGCGAAGAGGATATTGTTTATTTTTATGGAAGTGGATTAAATGCGGGCGCTAACAAGGTAAAACTTGGCGCTCTTTTTCAACGGAATTTTGGCATTCAGATTCACGTCTTTGATGATGTTATTGGTGCGGCTCGTGCGGCCTATCAAGATGAAAAAGGAATCGTTGGAATTATGGGGACTGGAGCAGTGGTTGCCCTTTATAATGGAAAGGACATTCAAGAAATGCGAGGAGGTTGGGGCTATCTGATTGATGATATTGGAGGAGGATATGAATTGGGTAAGGTCGTCGTCTCAGCCTGGTTAAATCAATGCACTTCAAGTGAATTGGATCAAGCCTTAACCAGCTATTTTGATTGCAATAGAGCGGATTTTGTGCATCATTATTATTCAGATCCCCAATTGGGTGCACAATCGGACGGTTTAAAATTAATCGCTGGAGCAGTGCCCGTTTTTGCAAAATTTCAAACCTTAACGCGAGAGAATAAAATTATTTTGGATTATTTAAAACTTTTTTTTAATCGTCACGTAAGACCCTTAAGCGAACTAACACAGACAGCGAATGTGCGTTTTATTGGATCAATTGCAGCGGCATTTGAACCTATTTTATACAAGGTAATGCGTGAAAATGGAATGGAGATGGAAGAGGTGATACAATTTCCCGCAAAAAAATTGTGGGATTTTCACTTCAAAACGAACGAGTAAAGCTCCGATTTATGCCTGCCATTTGTAAGAATAAGAGAATGAAACATGCAATTTGCAATAAATGACAAGAAGGTCATCCATTTAATCGATTGATTTGTCTACTGATATTAGAGTTTAGCAGAAAATAGTATTGATCTTTTAAGGAGAATGATCATCTTGTAGACCTTAACTAACCACGAATATGAAATCACTTTTTATTGAGTCAACAGCGAAGACACCAGAGATTATCTTTGATCCGGAAAGAAATGTTTTTGACATTAAAGGAAAATCTATTCCCGACGACGCCGAACATTTTTACAATGATGTTTTAGCATGGTTTGATGATTATCTCATGCATCCTAATGATGAGACTGTTGTGACAATTGATCTCGAATATTTTAATATTGCTTCCTCAAAACGCTTGTTATTTGTGCTGTACAAATTAAATGAACTGGTTGAGGCCAAGAAAAATGTTCGCGTCAGATGGTGTTATAACGAAGATGATGAGGATATGTTTGAAGTCGGTCAAGACTGCGCATTTATGGTTAATGTGCCATTCGATTTTGTTTCATACAACTTAAAGGAAGTAGGCATAGCCATCTAAGCAAAATAGACGCATATTACAATTGATCCATATCGAGTGCTTGCTAGTCAGGTGTCGGTTGCGTTAAAAATTCTAAATTTTTTAACCTAAATCTAAAATACGTCTGCTGATTAGCAGACAATTTGAGATATTGTTCTTATTTTCGCGCTTCATTAGTAAAATTATTATGGAAAATAACAGTAACTCTTTGGCAAAAATTTCAATTGGAATCAATATTGCCCTTATCATTGCGGTAATTATTCTTTTCGTTAAAATGCCGAGTAGTGGAGGTGGTGAAACAGCTGGTGCACTTGATTCTAACGATTCAACCAAAAAAGTTTTACCGGATGATGGGCAATTAAGAATTGGGTATTTCGTTGCAGATTCATTGCAAGAGAATATCTTGGTCATGAAAGAAATAGAGCAATTAATGCTTGAGTCTCAAAAAAGAGCTGAAGAGACAATGGCTGCTGAAGAACGTAAGGTTCAAAGTTTTGAGCAAAAATGGTCAAATGTAGGTGCACTTCTTCCATCTGAACAAGCTAAATATCAAGCTGAAGGACAACAAGTTCAACAAAACTATATGATGGCGCAACAACGCGTTCAAGCTGAATTTGCTCAAGAGCAAGAAAAATATACCTTATCACTTATTATGCGAATTACCAATGCTGCAACGTCTTATGCTGAAGCAAATGGATTTGATTATATCTTCTCATATCAAATTGGTCAAAACATCTATTATGGTTCTCCAAACTTTGATGTAACAGATGATTTGGTGCGTATAATGAATGCGGATTATAATAATAACATGAATGTCGGTGAGGCTGAGCCTGTCGAAGAGATGCAAGGAAACTAATGCTAATTGCGCAACGAACGAAAGAAAGTAATATTGCCGAACATGTAATTTACATGTTTCAGATCGAAGATCTTATTCGAGCAAACAAGGCTTCTATCGATTCTATCTTGGAATCAATCATCCTCCCTCAAATTTCTGATGAAAATTTGATTGATCAATACACGCAGTGGTATGCGGGATTGATTAAGCAGATGCGACTCGAGCGTGTTGAGGAAAAAGGGCATGTTTCTGATGTCAATGAAATCCTAATGGAACTGTTGCTTTTGCACAATACATTGATCAATATCAGTCGAGAAAAACGGTACCTTGAAGCTTTTGAAAAAGCACTGCCTGTGCTCAAAGATTTCCAGCAAAAAAGTAATACAAGCGACCTGAATTTGGTTGAAGTAGGATTCAATGCTCTCTACGGTAAAATGATCCTAAAATTAAAAGGAGTCGAAATTTCTAAAGCCTCTGAAGAAGGGTTTGCACTTATTTCGCAAATGCTCGGCATCTTAGCTCATTTCTATAAAAAAATGAAACAAGGTGATTTGAATTTCGCAAAAAATTAGGAATTCCCCTTCTTAAACAGAACTTCAGTCTTTTTTTTTCCTAAATTTTCATAAAGAATCGAATTATATACGTGCAATATTCGTGTATTCGTATTTATGTAAGATAGATTTGATAACTTCGTATCTTTACGAAAATTACAAAACTTGATAAATCGAATTTTATATTTCGGAATTGTGAGGCCAATGTCCTATTTGCCTTTGGGGTTGATTTATCTGATATCTTATTTTTTTTATGTATTGATTTATTATATCATTCCGTATAGAAGAAATGTAGTTACCCAAAATATTAACCGATCATTTCCCTCGTTTACAAAAGCAGAGCGCGCTAAGATTGGTAAAAAGTTTTATCACTATTTGACCTTTTTAATAGCAGAGGCGGTAAAGAATTTGACGATATCTGAGTCCAAACTTCGCCAGCGCGTCGTTGTTAAAAATCCGGAATTAATGGATGATTTATATGATGAAGGACGATCGGTCTTGTTACTTTCCTCTCACTTTTATAATTGGGAATTGTTAATTACGGCGCAAAATTTAGTCTTTAAACATCAAGCGATTGGTATCGGAATGCCGCTTTCAAATAAGTTTTGGGACAAAAAGATCAACGAACGACGGGAGCGGTTTGGTATGAAGGTCGTCAATGCAACGAATTATAAAGAGGTATTAGCGAATGAATCGGATGTACCTACAGCGACACTTATTTTAGGGGACCAATCTCCGGGGAAAGAGGAAAATTGTTATTGGGTTGATTTCCTCAATCAGAAAACGGCGTTTTATTTTGGTGCCGAGATTCTTGCCAATCAAACAAATGCTGCAGTGGTCTATGCGGTACTAAATCGGTTTAAAAAAGGGTATTACGAGGTTGAATTGAGAACCATTTCATTGGAGCCTCGGAAAGAATCGTACGGAGCGATTACGGAGACCTATATCCGCAATCTTGAGCAGGATATAAAACTCAATCCTTATGCGTGGCTCTGGTCACATAAACGTTGGAAGAAAGATGTTCCTGCTAATTTAGATGAACTAAAAGCGAATCATAAAAAACGATTTTTAGATCGGTTTCGCTAATTTATGAAGTCGGAAAGCGCTTAGATGCAAGAACCTTTTGCATTTGCTCCATATGACGCTCATTGTGATAGGTAATAAAAACAAAGGCATCACCCAAATTTAATTTCACGACAGGACGCAATGATAAGGGGCATTTTGTTTTTCTCAAATTGATCAAAGCGCCCTCTTTCAGCACTTCTTTGTATTCTCTTGAATGTTGAATGTATTCCTCCACAACATTCTCCAATGAAAGCGAAGTGTTCACAAGCGGATTATAATCTTTAGTCGATTTTAATTTTCGCTTTACATTTTTGAGTTTTCCTAGTTTTACAGAACGATACACTGCAATTCCGAGTGGACTACTGGTGAAATATTCAGGAACATCTTTAAACCGTGTATTGGAGATTTTGCCTCTAAAGACAGGAATATAATAGCGATAATAAGCATTCAAATGCGCAAGACATTGGGCAATGCTCCACGTGCGTTCATTCGGTTGCCAATTCAGTTGATTTGCAGAAAGCGATCCAAAATCAGTTTTCACTTCTTCGGCAAAATGTTCCGTTAAGCTTGATAGTCTTCGAATTAATATGGGTACTGCTACTTTTTTCATGTATTATACGACTTGGTCGTTGGAGCTGACACTGTTTATGTTATGTTCTTTGATCAATATTATATTGACCTCTTCGACTGTCTAAATATAGGTATTAATCAAAATTAACACTAAATTTAGTTCGTTTTTAGGAATTAAATAACATTTCTTAATCTGAATCGTAAAATTTCAAGAAGAATAGGCTTGATAGAATCAGATTTCACCGTAATAGCAAATGGCAGATATTAAAAAATTTGATAACGGTGAAGATATCTTATCTTATATTGATCTCTCTTCTAAAAGAACACTTGAAGATTTTGAAAAAGAGATATTAGCTATAAAAAAAGTAAATGTTGATCTTCCATCTCATCTAAAATCTTACGAAGGACCCACATTCTTTGTAGTTCATCTTCAGATGTAAGCAAATCCTCTCTT
>JALQVX010000089.1 GCA_023263555.1 Crocinitomix sp. | reverse complement strand
GTAAAAACTACTGATAAGACACCATTAAAGGTCTAAATTACCAAAATTAATTTGGCTTTAACAGTAAATCTACCAGACAGATGAAACACAACTTATCGATAAAAATAAACCGCTAAACGAGAGCTTTTTTTAACTTTGGTACGAAAAATGCATTGGACGTTTTTAACTGCATCATCTTTCTATAGGATAGAAAATGAGATGTCGGGTAATAAAAATTAAGCGTATGAATAGAATAATTACACTTTTAGCCTTTACTATATTAACAATAGGACAAGGGTTTGCACAGAATTATGTAAACTATAATCGAGATTCAAGATGGTTTATTGGCCTCAACGCAGGCGCAACATGGTCAACTCAAGTTGAAGTTCCCTATCGTTTTCGCGGTGGATATGGATTAACGTTTGGGAAGTCTTTTGGGATGGAACAAGATAAGATTTTTTCATGGGATTTGCGCGCACGTTTTTTACATGCTCAATTTATGGGGCAATCCATTACGCGATACGATTTAGATAGTTCATCTGCAATTGGATTGGATCATTACGGATCTAACACCCTGCAAACGTACCAAGATTCTATTGGCTATTTTTATTCAAATTACCGTACCGATTTATTGCGTGGTTCATTAGAGCTCGTTTTAAATACCAATCGATTGCGTCAACGCACGGGTTGGAATTTGTCCGTTTTTGGAGGGATAGGGATCAGCGGTTATCACACTGCTACCAATTTGGTTGATAATAATCTACAACCCTATAATTATGAGAATTTGAGTGGAGCGACAGTTTCTAATTTAACAAATTTTCAAGACAATACCTATGAAACGGATTTAGTGGGTGATGCCAATAATTATGAGGTAGATTGGATGCCTAGTTTTGGTTTAGGTATCTCCAAGCAAGTATTGCCTGGTATCGCTATTGGTCTCGAACATAAAATGACGTGGACACGAACCAATCTTTTTGATGGTATGCCGAATAATTTGGACGGTACATCTTCTTTATTGAATGATAAATACCACTATACTGCGCTTACCGTTAAATTCCATTTATTTGGAGGGAAACATCTAAATGATCGAAAAGATGATGTGGTAGATGTAGATGTTTTTGACACGAATACGAATCCTCCAATTATTGACGAGCCGGTTTCTAAAAAACAACCAATCGTTGATATTTATGATCCAAATTCAAGTCCTTACACAACAACAGAAAGTTCATTCCGATTAAAGGCAAATATTTATTATGTTGAAAATCGAGGGGGAGTCACATTTAAACAAGATGGAAATATCAACACAAATTTCAGCTTTAATCCAACCACGGATCAATTTGAAAGTGTTGTAATCTTGCACCCTGGGCAAAACTTGTTTGAGATCACAGGTGTTAATGATGCGGGTTCTGATTATGAGGCTGTCATCATTATTTACCAAAAAGAAGAGGAGCCACGTAATCCGCCAATTGTGACGATTACAAATCCTCCATATACTCCTTACACGACAAACTCTTCAATTTTCGGATTAGTTTCAACGGTTCTAAATGTTGATGCTAAAGCAAATATTCATGTTTATTTGAATGGTGTTAATTTGACAACATTTAGTTATGATTTGACTTCTAAAGGGTTAAATGCCTCATTGAATTTGAAGGAAGGTGTCAATACAGTAACGGTAACGGCTTCTAACGAAGTAGGAAGTGACAGTAAAACGGTTCAAATCATCTACAAAAAACCAGAAACGCTTCAACCTCCTGTGGTTACGTTTATCAATCCGGGTGTGGACCCTTATTATACGAGTGAGCCAACAATTAATATCCGCGCCACGGCGCTTCACGTTGCCACGAAATCGGATCTAACCATTTTGGTTAACGGAAATCCACTAACGAGTTTCTCTTTTAATACGACAACAAAGGAGATTTACTTCAGCACAGGCCTTTTGGAAGGTGCTAATTTTGTAGAGATAACAGGTGTAAATACGGCCGGTTCAGACAGTGAAACAACGACGATTATTTATACTCGTCCAGAAACTCCTCGTCCACCAATTGTTACTTTTGTTGATCCTGGTGTGAATCCAATCACAGTGTATTCTTCGTCTTATAACGTTACTGCGAAAGTAGAATATGTGAATGCGAAGTCTGACATCACCTTGAAAATTAATGGTGTTGAAACAACCTTGTTCTCCTATAGTACTTCTTCTGATCTAATGACGTTCACAACATCATTGGTTGAAGGATCGAATGTGATTGAAATTAGAGGTCTTAATGTGTATGGCTCTGATACCAAAACTACAACGATCATCTATAAGCGTTCTGTTCCGCAAGCTCCACCAATTGTCAATATTCTTTACCCTGCGGTAGATAACGTCGAGTATGGATCGCCTAATATTACCCTTGAAGCTTCTGTATTAAACGTATTGAGTGCGGCGGACGTGAATGTCTGGATAAATGGAGTCCCAACTACTGATTTTGTTTACAATATCT
>JALQVX010000371.1 GCA_023263555.1 Crocinitomix sp. | reverse complement strand
ATAGCTCAGGAGTGTGGGCGGCTTAAGATTCTATTTAACATAATATATATTATAAGTAAAAACCAATATTTACCCAATAAACCAACATCCACAAAGAATCCACCAAACCATTCAATCCTCAACATCATCTTATTCTGTACTATTCTCAACGACTTAATTCAATCGTACATCAAACAATAAATAACTATATAATTCAATCAAACCTGACAGGTTAAAATCATAATTAAAAATGTTCTAGATAATTTTCAGTTTATCCAGCCAAGAATCCATTCTAAAATCATACAGCCAATTCTAGGCGAATTAAATTAATAGTTTTTTAACGAAATCGCGAATCAGCTTATTGATGACTTTGGTATTGCTATTGACGAATACAATGAAAATGATTCGGGCATTTTAAGCGATCGAAAATTTTGAGGAATTACTTAGCATATGTTTTTTGCTCACTCCTATCTTATTGCAAGTTATAAATTTCTATGCGATTTATTTGGGAAATGTTATGTTAAATAGAAAACGCGAAATGAGTGCGATAATTTTACAATCTTTATCACTATTATTATAACACAAATGAATCTAAAATTACTAACAGCAATAGCACTCCTTCTCTTCACTGCCTGTGGGAATAGCAGAAAAACGGAAGTTGTTTTAAACGAAACTCCGGCAAGCGCTCAGTTAAGCGATTCAATCATAGCACTAATAGAGGCTAGATCCTTTGATAGTTGCATTTTTGTTCAACGCGAGACATGGACCCCTTTTCCGTTTGAAGCAGAATTAGCGAAGGTGCTTGCGGTGGAATATAAAGTTGTGGCTTGGGAAGCGCAGCCGGGTGAATTGACAGTTGGAGAGGTTTTGTTAACAGATCGATTTAGCAAAATTGTTGAATTAGACGAAACTCAAATTCAGCAAATAAAAGAAGTTTTTCAAGGCTATGAAAACGGCCATTATTCAAGAGCCGCTTGCTATGAGCCAAGGCATTGTCTTTACTTTCAAGTAATGCCACAATTTCTTGGATTTCGGTGGGAACCAGAATCGACAATAATCAAATGGAACTTGCGACGGAAATTGTAAGTAATCCAAACTTTGAAAGAAACATACAACAAGTGCTTTTTTCTGACGGAAATGTTGAAGGCAATGCTTCTGGAATTTGGTGGGATGGCACGACATTGCAATTTGGAACTATTCCTGCTCACCTAACGGCAATTGGTAATAAAGAACCAGAAGCAGTTGGCGGAGAACAATAATTAAACAAAGTTGATTTAAAAAAGGGGAAGCGTGAAACACGCCTCCCCTTTTTTGTTTTAATTTTGATTTTTAATCGCCCGATCTAAAACAGTCAAATATTCCGTTAATTCATCAATAAATGGTTTGAGATCATCACTTATTTTATCCCCATTAATCTTTCTAAGTGATTTTAAGGTAGTATGTACATTTTCTTTGGCCTTTGTAAAATCATTACTTTCACATAAATCAGCAATCACTTTTAGACTTTGATTGATGACTGCCATAGAGTAGGTTTTTTTCAATTGCTCATCATGAATCATTTCAATATCTGTTTCATCCGTCCATTCAAGATTTGTCACTTTGATTACTTCGACTGGCTTTTGTTTTGTTTCATCAAAATAATTCACTTTAATCGTCACTTTATTCTTATCGATATCACGTGATGGATTTTCAATTTTAAACTTCATTAACGCCATCTTATTCAGACTCGAAAAGACCCGATCCAATTTAAATTGCACAGCATTCGACCCTTTCTTTGATTCAGGCACGCCGTATAATGTTTTATAAACGACACGGTCATCATAACTCACAGTTACCGTGAGATCCGACGCTAAGGGGTAAAATAAACTTTCAAATTCTGCCTCAAGTGCCTTCGTAATTCCTTCGGAATGTACAACTTGATGCTCCAATCCTCCACTGTATTTACTCAACAAAGACAAGAGGGCTTGATTGCAATCTGTTCCTATCCCAATGGTTGAAACCGAAATACCTTTGTCGAAATATTTTTTCGATTGTTCGACCACAAAATCGATTGGTTGAGAACCGTATCCATCTGTCAGTAAAACGATTCGATTAATACCTGCCGGATTAAATCCTTCATAAATCTCCTTATAGCCTAGCTTTAAACCGTCATAGATATTCGTTCCTCCTCCCGCACTTATTGCACTTATTATATCCACCAATTCATTTTTACGTGCGAAATCGAGCGGATATGCAAGTGCAGGCTCATCATCAAAGAACACAAGAGAAACCTTATCTTCAGGTCTAAGTTTATCAACAAATTTGAGCATAGCATCTCTCAAAAGATCGATACTCTCACCTCCCATTGACCCACTTCTATCAAGCACAAAAGCAAGATTTAAAGGTTTAGAAGTAGCCTTCTTATTTTCGGGAACTTTCACGGAGAATCCTAACTCCAACAAGGCTTCAAGGGAACCAGAATTAATTTTATTATTCCCCCATTTGACATGAATATTCACCAATTCATCTTCTGGAAGATCAGGATAACGTTTTGTGACCATTGAATTGATATCATATTGTTTCTGTTCACCCGCTTTTGGCAAATATTGCTCAGGGAATTCAAGTCGCGGGTCAGGATTATAACGCAATCCTTGCTGCATATATCCAATCCCTCTAAAACGCGTCAAATCGAGCAAAGCAGCATTCGCCTCAAAAGGAAAACTCACTTTATAACTCCTTTTTTTCGGTAAAAGGAAAACTACTTTTCCTTGATCATCCGTTTTTCCATGGTAACGCTTATTATCATAAGACATATCTAGATACACATCTTCTCGCACACCATTTTTAGAGCCCCCTTGAAGAAATAATGTAACCATGACACGATTGGAAACCGGTTTCGGTTCTGTGGTAAAAACCTGCTCAATTTCTCCAAACTCATTCACTTTTTCGAGGAAGTCTATTTTTTCATACGTTAATGTGAGACCTCTTATCGAAGATTGATTACCAACATCCGTCACTTCAAAATCGATTTCACCATCCAAATCAATCTGATATTTTTGGTTATTGGGAACATTGAAACGGGCCTTTCCTTGCCCATCTGTGGTTGCTACAAATGTTTTATTTAAGGCATAACTTGTTAATCGAACGTCCATTTTTTGCCAAGGTCGTTTCGCATCATTCACTGCAATAATTTCGAGAATACTGTGACCTGCAGCAGGCATATCTCTAGGATTAACTGTCTGATGAACCAATTCAAGATTTAGTTTCGAACGGTCAACTGGTGGCTCATTGATTCGATTCCAATAAGCGACATCATACGTTACAGTGCCACTCCCAGTACCCGTTGATCCAGCCGGAATTTTAAGCAAAGTATGATTCTTCATATCACCGATATGCATCATCCATTCTTCACCTTCCGTTAGAGAAAGTGAGAGCATTCCTGCAGGATTTGTTTGATAGACCAACCGTTTAAAAGTACTTGTCTCTACCAACACAATATCAAGATTCGACATGGTTTTACCATGCGTGTCAACTACTTGTAACGTATAATTTAAAGTTCCCTGGGAAAAGGTGGTAATAACAGAAAAGACACTGAGTAGGATAATAAATAGAAAGGATCGTTTCATCTAATATGGATTTAAATGGTTATTAATTTCTTGCGGTATATATGTAATGTTAAGTTGGTCATTTGGTTACGACGCGAATTAAAAGACAAACAAACGCAATAGCATGTACAAGCCACTCGCTTAGCATCTACATAGCGATAGGTCTAAAAAATTAAGATGCTAAGAAACTTGATTAAAGGGCTCGAACGTCTTCTGTTAAAATCATGGACAATTGTTCTAACCTATCTTGTTCAAATAAAACAGGTAGACTGTCAAGAGGCGTTCCTACTGGAGCACCATAATTCACATAATCCTGAAAACGCATACCTTCTATCATACGAGAGTTAAATGCTTCACGGAATCGCACACCGCCACCATTTACATTATATTGATAGGCTAAAAAGTCCATTTGATGATTCGACTGATTAATCCAATAATAAAAAACATCTTCAAAGTCAGTCCCTCCCCCTTCTTCGTCAAAGGTCACTTTTAGGACCGAATAAGCTTGATCTTGAATCGCAGTAGACTTCATAACTTCGATATTAACGCCAGGGTCGGTTAGGCGCTGGGGTAAACAAACGAAATACATGACAGAGTTGAGTGACTCTTGATACTTCATTTGATCTTCTTTGGAAAGAAAAATATCTTCATCATTCACGCTACGTGAAAAACCTTCATCAGAAAGTAAATCTTGAATTAGGGCTGTGTCCGTTTGAACAATTTTAGTATAAGAAAAACCATGAACGGTCTCTCTCATACCATAAAGTACATCTCGAAATGTAAACTCATAATCACCTAATTCACCGTGCGCTTCTAGCATTTCATTCAAGAGAAGAAAAGAACTGTCCAATTCTACCTGTTCAGAAGACTCTTTATCCAACGATACAGCATTAACACACGAAGTGACAAGGAAATAAAATAGAAAGCAAACGTAGTAATATTTCATATGCTCGAAGTTAGATAAGCAAGAAATAGGGTGATTGAAATTAGAGTTTCTTCACCTTCACTGCTACCAACCCTTTGGGTCCAGATTCGATTTCAAAAGAAACCTTATCATTTTCAACAATTGGTTCAGTTGTATTATTAATGTGAACAAAATAACTCTCTTGAGAAGTAAGATCCTTAATAAAACCGTATCCCTTTTCATCATTGAAAAAAGCAACTTTACCTTCGTGAACAGGGTCAATATAGATATCCTCACGTTTAGGTACACCAATTTCAATTGTATTTGCGTTGATTTTTTTCTTTTTAGTCGGATCTGGTGGAGTATCCGTTAACATTCCATTTTCATCAACATAAGCGATCATATCATCAAGGCTACTGCCTCCTGCACTCTCTTTTCTTGATTCTTTCTTCGCCGTTTTTTCTTTGCGCTTTTGAATCTTTTTCTTTTCTTTTTCTTTTTTACTAAAGGTTTCGTTAGATCTTCCCATTCACATTTTAATATTAATTCATTATTGATTCTTGTATCTTGATTATCGAAATTCCACGAACGCGGAAGAAAAAGAAGCTTAAACTTGCTTAGACTAAGGATTGCTCCTCTACAATAACCTGCACACATTTGGTGCAAAGACGCCACAAAGGTACATTGTAATTTTGTAATTATTAAATTTTACCCCTATAACTTGTGAACATTTTTTAAAGTCCTCTGCTCATAAATAGTGATTTATTTGAATGATAACTCAAATAAACCAATTTCATTAACGATCTTTGAGCGTTGAAACCATACACCATGAGAAAGAAAATCCTTTTTAGTTTAGCTTTACTTTTCACAAGTTTCATCAGTCGAGCTGCCTATGGACTCGAGCAAATTGGAGAAGCCTTAATCACTTTCTCGTTGTTGCTTGCTGCCCTTCCTTTTGTTGTTGGAGGTGTGGCAGTCTTGTTCACGAAGAAGAAGAAAGGAAGAGCATTTTTTATCGGTTTCGGAATCACCACGCTCCTCCTTTTAATATGGATTTTTGCAGGAAATGCTGAAGCGTAACTTAGGCACTAAGCAGTTCTGTTTTTTCACCGCAACTTGCACAAAACGGGAGGTGAACGAAATTTTCTTCACCACATTTTCCGCATGCTTGAAATAACATTAATCCGCAAAATCTGCAAAAATTTGTTGAAGAAATCACCGACAAGTTGCGTTTTGTCTCACCCGGTAATTGTTTCCAAGAACGAATAATAAACTCTTTTTGGCATGATGGACAAACTTGATCATCAAAGGCCTTCTCAGCGATTTCAAGTCGAACATTTCCAGCGCGTATAGTCATTGAAATTTTCAATTCCTCCCTCCTTTTAACTATAAAGGCTCGAATTTTATTGATCATGTAAATTCCGATTCCAATAGACAATCACTCAAGTAGAAGCTGCTTTTGATTGGAAACCGAATGAAGAAGAAGACTTATTTTTAATAAGTTTCTATGCTTGGTTAAAATCAAAAATGGTTCGTTTACCCTTATATGATGTCACCCTTAAATTGGTAAGCAATTAATCTTACAAATTGACGGTAATACTGAATTCACTCGCCCAATTTCGCCCTTTAAAAGAAGCTGGTTTCCACAGTGGCATTCCCTTTACGATTCTTATAATTTCGGTATCAATTTGAGGATGTAGTGCGCGAATTATTTCAACATTTTCAACTTTTCCTTCAGCAGAAATGTAAAAATGAAGCGTTACAAAGACATCAATTAAATCATCTGTAACATTTGGCCGAATAAAACGGTCTGATATATAAGTGCTAACTGCGACAAATGAACGTTGAATTGATCTTGAACTTCCAAAATACGCTGGGTTTCTGCATTCTGCAATTAAAGTATCAGGATAATCACTCAGGTATAAAACAGCTTTTTTCTCTCCCCGCCCATTGTAATATTCCGACCGCATCCATATCCCTTCCTGGGTAAAAAAAGTCGTGAAGCGAAAAGGTTTATGATGTTTAAAATAACCCCTTCGCGCAACCGCACCACTTTGATGATAACGAATTTGCGTTCCCTTAAATTTATGCCATTTAACAACTTGTTTAACCGCTATTTCATGCGTTGGATAAAAGAAATAAAAAGTATCATTCTCATCATCTTGGCGAGCTAATCGGTAAAATTTCCATTCATTTTTTTTATGAACTTGTCTTAACTCATTCGAATAATAAAGCGTATCGTTTTTAACCATTGCCTTACTAGTATACGACACGCAGAGAAAAGCCAAATTGATTAAAAACAGAGAATTGCGCATACACAAAAATAGGCAAGAACAACTTGAATCTGCACCTAAAAACAATAAAATATCTAACTTTAAACAAAAACTATCATGATCGATCAACCTGTATTAACCTTTCTTGAAAAGTTGGCAAAAAACAATAATAGAGATTGGTTTGCTAGCCATAAAGAAGAATTCAGTGAGCAAGAAAAAAAGGTGAAGGCATTTTTCAGAGCGGTCCAAAGTGAGCTTTCAAAAATGGATCAAATAGAAGGACACCATCTCATGCGAATCTACAGAGATATTCGTTTTTCAAAAGATAAAACACCTTATAAGGCACGGTTTTCGGGTAGTTTTTCAAGAGCAACAGCAGCACGAAGAGGTAGTTATTACCTGTCTATTCAACCCGGAAATTCATTCATTGGTGGAGGTTTCTATGGGCCAAACACAGATGACCTTAAACGCATTCGCCAAGAGTTTGAGATGGACTCATCTGAAATGCGCACCATTCTATCCGATCCAGTTTTCAAGTCTTTTTACGGCGAGTTGCAAGGAGAAGAGTTAAAAACAGCTCCGCGTGGCTTTGACGCTACTCATCCTTCGATTGATTTAATCCGAAAAAAACAGTTTTATTTTGTGCACCCCTTTTCTGATGAGGAAGTCTGTGCAAAAGATTTTAATCAAAAGGTGGGTCAAGGATTGCAATTGCTTCTCCCTTATTTTGATTATATGAGTTCAGTACTCACCACCAATAGCAATGGTGAATCTATTTTATAAAGACCTAATTGGAAAAATCTTCCGAAAAACCTTTGATTGCAAAAGTCATCCTATTCCAGCTCAAAACGGCAAAAGGGATTTGAATTTCGTCGGCGCCAAGCACCAGATCTACGTTGATGTCTGTACCTTTTTGAGGAAAAACGAATCGATATTGATAATCTTCAGCATATTCGACTGGATATTTCAGTTGAACTGCATCCCAATGCGAAAGTCGTTCCTTCTCCATGCGCTCCATTGGGAAGACAGTTGGAAATTCGACACGAGTGATACGTTCATTTTTTCCCGTGTAAAACGTGAATGAATAATCACAAGCGGGGCCACAACCCACACTCATTTTTCCTATAAAATCCGTTCCATCTGACTTACGAAATAATACAAATTCCATCCACCCTTCGATTGCACCAGTAACAGAAGCAAATCCTCCTTTCACATCAAGTGTTTGAAAATACCACATTAATTTTTGATTCTGGTTCAGTTCTTCAGCAGAAGCCGCTGGGCGAATGCCCATTAAATGGGTGACATAATCATCAATTTGCCAGGTTATATCTGCTCTACCCTCCTTATTCGTGTGGACAAAAGATGAACGTGAAAACGCTGATGGACGCAAATTAGTCCTTTCATTTTCATGCGCAATAACACCTTGAAAGATTATCATAAAAGTGAACAAACCGCTTATTACAAGTGAAGGAAAGAGTCGAATTTTAATATATCCCTCTTCAAACGCAGAGCGTCCGTGATTTGATCCAACTAAATTTAATTTTCTCATACTATTTTAATACGTACTTCACTTCTCATACAATTTACTTAAAAACGAAATTACACGACCTAAGCTAACCTTAATTTTTAAATCTAAAATTCGTATTTTCAGATAGATATACTAAAAACAGATTATGAAATTACACTTTATTTCGAATTAACAATTCAAACTCAAGGCAGTTTTAAAGGATAGATACTTAGCGTTACAAACGCCAGCTTGTTAAAGAATTAAGGTAGATATTCGGGCTACACTAAAAGATCTACTTAATTTTGTATACAGCAAATTATGACACAGGAAAAAGCAATCGCCTTTTTAAAATCAGGAAAAAATGTATTTCTTACCGGTTCTGCGGGGACTGGAAAAACCTATGTACTCAATCAGTTCATTCAGCACCTACAAGACGCAAAGGTAGAAGTGGCCGTCACTGCCTCAACAGGAATCGCTGCTACACATATTTTTGGAGTAACAATTCACTCGTGGGCGAGCATTGGAATTAAACAAAAAATCACGGAGCGTGACTTAGGGTATTTAAAAAAGCAAAAAGCTATTCGTGACAAATTCAATAAAACAAAGGTCTTAATTATTGATGAAATTTCAATGCTTCACAAAGATCAACTCGACTCGATCCACCATGTCCTTTCCTATTGCCGTGATTCAAACGAAGCATTTGGAGGAATACAAGTGGTTTTATGTGGAGATTTTTTCCAACTTCCTCCTATAGGAGATTATCATGAAACCAGTCGGGACAAGTTCGCTTTTATGAGCAAATCATGGCTTTATGCTGATTTTAAGATTTGTTATTTAACCGAGCAATTCCGCCAAAACGCGAATCGATTAACGCAAATATTAGATGAAATTCGATCGGCCAATGTGAGTTCAAATTCACTTACCTTATTAACACAAGCCAATACGACACAATTTGAGGCAGGCATAGAACCCACCCAATTATTCACACACAATCTAGACGTTGATTCTATCAATATGCAACATCTCGAAGCCTTACCGAGCAAGAGTCGATATTTTAAAGCCAAAGTAAAAGGAGAGAAAGAATTGACCAACCTCCTGAGGCGATCCGTTTTAACGCAAGACGATATGCCTTTGCGCATTGGAGCTAAGGTGATGTTTGTTAAAAATAATCCTGAGCGAAATTACATCAATGGAACCTTGGGTGAAATCATAGACTATACAGAAATAGGCTTTCCTTTGGTAAAAACATTGGATGGACATGAGATATCAGCAAGTAGTGAAGAATGGACAATTACAAATGAAAACGGACAAACCTTAGCTTCCTACGAGCAAGTACCCTTGCGCTTGGCTTGGGCTATCACCGTACACAAGAGTCAGGGAATGACGTTAGATGCAGCTGAGTTGGATTTAAGTAAAACATTTGAACGCGGTCAAGGATACGTAGCTTTATCGCGTCTAAGATCACTCGAGCGATTGCGTTTATTAGGATTTAATCAAACGGCGTTAGAAGTCGATCCTTTAGCACTAAAAGCCGATCTTCGCTTTCAAGAATTATCAGAATTGAACGACGCATCCCATTCTTTGGTAGTTTTAGAAGGCGACAAAAAAGAGTTTTTGAAGAAAGTTGGTGGTCGAAACCTCAAGCGTATCCCCCCTCAGTAGGATAATTTTAGATTTTAAAAGCAACAAAAACCATATCATCCGTTTGATAGGTGTCGCTCTGCCAATCGTTCAATTCACGCTCCAACATCTCGCCCTGCTCGTTTACGGTTAGGTCTTTATTTGTAAACAAGAATTTTTCCAAACGTCTTCTGCTATACTTGCGAAGACGTTCTCCCCCAAATTGATCCCTTCCATGTGCGAAAAAAAAGTGGATGTTTTCGACCAAAAATCAGAGACCTCAATATCATCAACAACAGCACCAATCCAAATAATGGAGCCACTTATTGACGTTGACAGCCATTTTTCAAGAAAATTGGTTGTTTCTGTATCCATTCCATCAAGATCATCTATAAAAAAGATCATCTTTTGCTTCGCGTCAATTAATACTTCAGAAATTACTTTAAAAGGATTGAGATTAAATTATTTATTTGGTCAAAGTAAGGTGTGGAAGAA
>JALQVX010000335.1 GCA_023263555.1 Crocinitomix sp. | reverse complement strand
TGCGAGCTTCGGATTACACTGTAATCGATTGTTGCGCTCTGCGAGCTTCGGATTACACTGTAATTGATTGTTGCGCGCTACGAATTTTGAATTACAGCATAATTATTAAACGGGAGGACTTTATTGGCTTCCCGTTTTTTTTTGTGAAGAAAGGTGCTTGATTCTGGTGTATTACGAGCTTCGGATTACACTGTAATTGATTGTTGTGCGCTGCGAATTTTGAATTACTGAATAATTATTAAACGGGAGGAATTGGTTGGCTTCCCGTTTTTTTTGTGATTTTTTTAATAAAAAACAATAGGGGTATAGAACTTTTCATACGATTCATTTAAAAACATAATATACAGATGAAAATAATACTTCACTATTTATTGTGCTCCCTATTTATTCTATTTATTTCTGGCTGTGCGCCACATGGTCCTCGATCTTTTCACGTTCCTCTACTAGACGAAAAAGGAGTTTTACAGGCCACCGGATACATCAGTCCAGCGAATGGCTTAGAAATTCAAGCTGACTATGCGTGGGGAAATCACGTTTATTCTCCAGCAGATTTTAGTTATTCGCGTATTCAATCTGGAGAAAATGGCTTTCGTTCCAACGTTTATAGTTTTGGGATAGGTTATTTTACAAAGATGAAAAATCGTGGAAGATTTAACCTCTATCTCACCCCTACTTATGGTAATTTTGGCAATACAGGTTCCGACTATAAATCTCACTTTTTAGGGCAAACTTTTGGATCAGATATAGGTTGGAGGTTTGATCATTTTGAAGCGGCATTATCGCTAAAATATGACAATTTCTTTTATTTAAGTCATAGCATGCAATACGACGGTAATGCGTCTGGTTTGGGATCAGCCTTCACGCTACGTGCTGGAGGTGAACGTTTTAAATTTCATACGCAGTTAGGAATAACCTATCCTTTATCAGGCGATTATGATTTGTTTCCCTACGTTTTTAATATAGGATTAAATTATCGCATAAATTTTAAGAGAAAATAAGCGCAGAAATAATCAACGAAAGGTTATGAAACCTAAACAAATCTAACCCTCAGTAGCAAATAAAAACTTATTTGGAGTGGTGTATTTTTCTTTAACCGCGTACATGACAATTCCCGCGGTATTTTTAACACCTAATTTATTCATGATATTTTTACGGTGTGTGTTTACCGTATGTTTACTCAAGAATAATTGTTCGCTAATTTCAATATTGGTAAAACCTTCGGCGATTAAGGTAATCACTTCGATTTCACGACTCGATAAAATGATCGGCTCACACGTGAATTCAGCATCACTTAATTCTTGTACATCAATACCTTCTTTGTGAATTGTTTCGAGAATTTGTCCGCAGAAGAATTTCTTACCTTTATAGGTCTCCTTAACCGAGTCAATGATTTCCACCAAACTACAATCTTTTTTCACATGTGATTGAACGCCACTTTTCAGCGCATGGATTATTGTTTGGCCCGATTGAATCGGTGTAATTGCAACAAATTTAAGATTTGGTTGAACGGCAAGTGCTTTTGGAATGACATCAATCGAAAAACCTTCAGAAGTATAATCGATTAACACAACATCTGCATCAAACGATTTTAATTGACTGATCAATTCATCAGAATTAGACACATCTCCAACGATTTGGATATCTACATCTTTAAAAATGGTTCTTAATCCAATCCTTAACAATTCGTTACTTTCTGCTAAAATTAAATTCATTACTATTTAGAATGAGTTTTAATAAGACAAAGATATAAAACTATCAGGAAGGAGGAAGTTAATTTAGAGATAATTTAAAATTAAAAAATGACATTCAATCAACCTAACTAGAGTGATCAAGCCAAGAAGAAAAAACGTTAGCTCTAATTAAAAGCGATAGCCGATTTTTGCCCCACCATAGAACGTGCGACTTGGCTCGTAGACATCTCTTTTATATGCGACCTCTATTGACCATGCTAAGTGATTCTTTTTGATGTGTTGAATGCCGAATGGGACGTAGAGATTATAGTTCCTTAAATCACCTCCTGTATATTCAAAACCAGAAAACACACCGATATACGGTGTTGTATTCAAGAAAGAATTACCGAAAAAATGATATTTCCCTCCGACGAAGAAACCCAAGTCAGGATAAAAATTTCGAGCACCTGCTCCCAATTCTAAACTTATTTTCGGAACAATGAAATAATCAAATGAGACGCCGCCCAGGCCAACAGGACCTTGCGCGTATAAATTAAACCCAGCTGGATATTTATCACGTCGATTTAAATCTACTTTCTTTTTTTTGAGAGGATCGATTAGATCACCTTCAAAAGCTGAAGCAGAAAATGTGCAAAGAAGAAATAGGAAAATAAATGAATTGCTTTTCATAACTGCTATTTCTTATTCAAGATCAAAGAGTATGCCGTTAATCTTTTCACGCCAGAAAAAGCATTATAGAATAGCGATTAGAATCTAAAAGAGACTGCTAAACTTGGCATAATCGGCAACTGATATACCTTTTCATTTGTGACACGGTTCACGTAGAAAATATTTTGACGGCTATAGATATTGGTTACTCCACCAATTATTTCCCATTCAACATTTTTAAACTTCTCGGAAGTAATCGTTTTTTTAAGATTGACATCAAAACGGTGATAAGTTGGGAGACGACCATTATTATTCGAGTCGTATAAAAAGGTCAATTCAGAAGCATTTCCAGTTGTATAATCATCCGTTATTCCAGTTATAACGGGTTCTTCATACACCCCTACAGTTTGTCTAAATGGTAATCCCGAACCTAAATTCCAACGACCTGTTAACTCCCAATCCTCATTTTTCCCAAATGTATAGGTCGAAATCAAATTCACATTATGACGTCTATCAAAAACAGGGGGATAAAAATCGAACCCATTCCATCTTGTCACTTTCCCTAAAGAATAAACCGCCCAAAAGTAGAATTTTTGACTTTTATACGTGTAGACAATATCTCCACCAAAAGCTGTTCCGCTTTCAATCACAAAATCCTTCTTAAAAACATCATCAATATCAGAGTTTTCGGGTGTGTCGTCAAAAATTTTATTTCGATTGATATCCGTCAATTGCGTAAACCATTTATAGTAAGCTTCAATTTCAAGAGTCGATCTTTTCCCCAAATCAAATTCCAATCCGCCGATCGCATGCCACGCCTTTTGTAGTCCATTATTCACCGCTCTTACTTCCCCATTTGACTGAACAAAATTCTCAGGTAAGTTCGTAGGAGCAGTAATGAAACCATAAAATAAGTTCACGACATCCTTATCAGACGTTGTACTTGTAAAGTTTTGTGTATAGTAACCTCCAGCGACTTTAAATCGCATCTTCTCGGTCATATTCACTTTACCACTAAAACGTGGCTCCGCTGTAACTTGACCTACAGAAGAATACCCTTGAAAACGAATGCTTGGCTCTAAAATAATCAACCTATTTTTACTCACGTAGCGGTAACTGACATAGGCACCTGCTTCATTTGTATTTGAGTCTTCATTGATCTCTTTATTCACCTCGTTGAAGGTTTGAAATTCTGTTCTAAAAATATTAAACCCAAAACCGTAGTCCAACCTACTTTTGCCTGGCAAATAATACGTGAAGTCAAACGCCATTTCGAAGCCTAAAATTCCACTTGTTCTATCTGCCAAATTCTCTTCTTGCAATGCAATGTCGTATTTAGAGAAGTTCAAACGTCCTTTCATAAAAAGCTCTGAGTTTTGTGGAACGAAGATAAAATTCGCTCCCCCACCAAAACTATTCCATTGCAAATTTGAAATGGCTTGGTAGGTCACTTGATCATTAAATGAGAATCCAAACAACGACAATTTATTATTTCCGTCACCTTTTATGGACACTTTACCATATAAATCGTAAAAATTAAAAGGTAGCCCTTCACCGTCATTTATATATGGATAAAGCGTTCGAGAAGTTTGCTCAAGCAAAGATGCTTTACCTGCTAAAACAAAAGAGATATTATTTGCTCTTGAAAGTGGTCCCTCCAACAATAAACTGGATGTAAATGGAGAGATTCCTACTTTACCTCCAAATCGTTTTGAATTCCCATCTCTATAAGTGATGTCCATAACCGAAGAGATTCTACCACCATAACGGGCATTATAACCACCCGTGTAAATATCTGCCGAACGAATTAGATCCGTTTCAAAGACTGAGAAGAATCCAATTGAGTGAAATGGATTATAAATCGTCATTCCATCCAATAAAATTTTATTCTGAATTGGTGTTCCACCACGCACATAAACTTGTCCCCCTTGGTCACCTGTTGAAACAACACCGGGAACTGTTTGAAAATAACCCGCAATATCCGACACGCCTCCTGTAACTGGAACGCGTAAAATATCTTTTTGGGTAATTTTAACAACCGAAATCCCTGGATCAATTTTGCGATCAGAATCTGTGAAAGTGACGTCTACAGCCCCTAATGTTTTTCCTGTTTTCAACTCAATAATAAGATCAATAATTGCTCCTGTGGTCATCACCACCTCTTGCTCGTAGACCTCAAATTGGGATGAAGTTACACGTAAGGTATAGGTTCCATTGGGTACTTTTGGAATTGAAAAAAGACCATCTGCATCCGTCGAAGAAAATTTATCTGTACCCATTAATCCTACCTTAACAAAAGGTACGGAGTTTCCATCATCACCGTTTTTTACAATACCTCTAATGGTACCTTGAGCGAATAGTCCACCCGTAAAACACAAGAATAAGAATAAGAGTACGCTTTTTGACATAGGATGTTTTTTAAGATCGCCAAATATAGACATTATAATCTGTATTTACCACAGATTACACCCTTGAATAGCGAACGGTAGGGTTTCAAACTTAAACGGTATACTTAATGCAATAATTTGTAGATGAGCTCCTTCAAAAGTTCATTTTCAGGAATACTAACATTATTCACGCCTTTGGCCAAAAGATCGTATTCTCGCAACAAACTAAAATTTCGAGAAATCATTTTTGCCGGGTGCTTCCGCTTGTTTAGCACGAGCTCTTTTGCGGGATACGGATGAATACCTAACATACTTGCAATTTGACGTGGGTCCTCCGTTTTTGCAAAATGGGCTTTAAACAAACGTTGATATAAGGTATGCAAATTCGCTAAGACAATGGTGATGTGCGTAGCTTTCGGATTTTGACCGAAATAGCGAACAATTTTATTTGCTTTGAGTACATCCTTTTCCAAGACTGCATTCACCAATTCGAACACATTATAATCTTTACTAATTCCGATATGTTGCTCGATATGTTTCTCATTGATTTGGCTGCCCGGCGGAACGAGAATGAACAGTTTTTCTAGCTCATTCGAAATGCGCGACAAATCATTCCCAATAAATTCGACCAAAAGTGCAGTCGCTTTTGCTGTAATTTGATAATCTTTCTCCTGAATAAAAGACGTGATCCAAGCGGCTAATTGATATTCTTTAACGGGCTCGGAATCGAAAACCACCGCATATTTGCTCAAGAGCTTATAAATACGTGATCGCTTATCGAATTTTTTGTATTTGTGAGCAAAGATTAAAACGGTCGATTTGGCGGGCGACTCAAAATAGCGCTCAAAAATTTCCCAAACCGAATTGGGTTTGAAGTCTTGCGCCTCTTTGACAATCACCACTTGACGGTCACTCATCATGGGTAAACGCGTAGCCGCATCTAGGACATCAATTGGGGCAGTATCTTTTGCATAAAAAACCGACTGATTAAAGTCACGCTCACCCTCAGAGAGAATGTTTTCGGCAGCATAATCGACAATCTGATCAATATAATAAGGTTCCTCCCCATGTAAAAAATAGATGGGTCGAAAATCCTTTTTCTTCAGTTGCGCTATGATTTCATTTGCCGTCAATGCTTTTATTTTTTACGGAAGAAAACGCGAATAGGTACACCTTCAAAATTGTATTGCGCACGCAATTTATTCTCTAAAAATCGACGATATGATTCGGGGATGTATTGCGGTAAATTACAGAAAAAGGCAAAAGCCGGGGCATGCGTAGGCAATTGTGTCACGAACTTAATTTTAATGTATTTCCCTTTATTTGCTGGTGGTGGATTACGCTCGATAATCGATAAACAGAAATTATTCAATTCAGAGGTTGGAATTTTCTGAATTCTATTTTCAAAAACCTCCATTGTTTTCTCCAAAGCCTTATGCAAACGTTGTTTCGTGATGGTAGAAGTAAAGATAATTGGCACATCATTAAAAGGTGCTAACTGTTCACGCACCTGATCTTCATATTCTTTTGTGGTCATGGTTTGTTTATCTTCCACCAAATCCCATTTATTGATCAGAACCACTACCCCTTTTCTATTCTTTTCGATAACATAAAAGATATTCAAATCTTGTTTTTGAATTCCTTCAGTTGCATCTACCATAAAGATACATACATCCGCATATTCGATACTTCGAACCGAACGGATAACTGAATAAAATTCAAGATCTTCGTGAACCTTACTTTTCTTGCGAATTCCTGCCGTATCGATCAATCGAAAGTCGAATCCAAATAATTTAAATCGCGTATCAATCGAATCGCGTGTTGTTCCTGAAATTGGCGTAACGATATTTCGCTCTTCACCCGTAATGGCATTGATAAAAGAAGATTTACCGACATTTGGTTTACCAACCACGGCAATTCGAGGGATGTCTCCATCATCCTCGTAGATTTCATCTGGTTCAAATAGCGTAACCAACATATCTAATAACTCCCCTGTTCCCGAACCATTGTTTGCAGAGATATTAAAAATTTCTTCAACGCCAAGGTTGTAAAACTCGTATGAATCTGCAATTCGAGCAGTATTATCCACTTTATTTGCAACAAGACGGAATGGTTTTTCAGAGCGACGCAATAAATCCATCACTGCTTCATCCAAATCCGTAATACCAACCGTTACATCTACAACAAATAAGATGACCGAAGCTTCCTCGATTGCGATTTCAACTTGTTTTCGAATCTCTTCTTCGAAAATATCGTCAGAACCTTGCACATAGCCTCCCGTATCAATAACACTAAATTCAATTCCGTTCCATTCTGAGCGTCCGTAAATACGATCACGCGTTACGCCACTTACTTCTTGCACAATGGCCGCTCTTCCGCCAACCAAACGATTAAAAAGGGTGGATTTTCCGACATTCGGTCGTCCTACTATTGCTACTATATTTGACATGTTGATTTTTTAATTTTAGTTCAGTTCGCGCTGAAGAGCGAGACCTGTTTAGTATCCGTATCCCTCTAATTTTCGATCGTTCTCTCTCCAATCAGGATCGACTTTAACGAAGAGCTCGAGGTGTACGTGTTTTTCAATAAATTTTTGAATATCCTGACGTGCGGCTATGCCTACGTGCTTAATTTTTTGACCTAAATGGCCAATAATAATTCCTTTTTGTGTTTTCCGTTCGACATAGATAATAGCTCTGATGCGAACAATTTTTTCATCCTCCAAATATTCCTCGACAACAACTTGGGTGGAGTAAGGAATTTCTTTTTTATAGTTGAGGAAAATTTTCTCACGAATCATTTCGCTGATAAAAAAGCGAAGCGGTCTGTCCGTTAATGAATCTTTATCGTAATAAGCTGGACTTTCTGGAATCAATTCGAGAATACGTTCCCAAATTGGCGCCATATTAAACCCTTCGAGTGCAGAGATTGGTAAAATTTCTGCCTGTGGCATTTGCTCGTGCCAATACGCTATTTTTTCTTCGATTTTTGCTTGATCACTTTGGTCAATCTTATTGATGAGCAATAAAATTGGAATGCTCGTTTTCTTTAATCGATCGAACGTAGCTTGATGATTGAGCCCTGTTTCGTAGATGTCGGTCACAAATAAAATAACATCTGCATCCTTCATTGCCGAATTCA
>JALQVX010000333.1 GCA_023263555.1 Crocinitomix sp. | reverse complement strand
CCTGTATTTTTTATGCTACTCTTTTCCAAGAGAGTCCAATCGGTAATACCTTTCATGCAGGGATAACGGATGAACTGGCCTTGTATTTGCAAACTAAAGCGCACGCGATTGTCTTTGACAGCTTAGAAACATGGCGAATAGGTGAAGGCGATTTGCTTGCAAGTTACTCAAGCATCCTTACCGATTATTTTGAATATGAATTTTCATGTACAAGTGAAAACGCAGATACGTGGGAATGGACAATCAATGGAGCGTTTTTTTCGGGAGAGACAGTGACCTATGATTTTCCAGGACCTGGAGATTATTCGGTTCAATTAATCGTTTCGAATGCCTGCGACACACTCATTTTTAATGACACCCTCGAGGTTGCCGCCGCCGGAATAGAAGAAGATCATTTAATAACAAAAATTTATCCCAATCCTATCGGGAGCATATTCACCATCTACAATCCTAACCGTGAAATAGTTGAAATTTATGACATTTTCGGTCGAAAAATTGTCGTTCTTGAAAACTCAGAAATTTTAGACATTGATTCAGAAAATTGGATAAGCGGAACCTATATTGTTCGAATCGGAAATACGTTTAATAAAGTAGTGAAACACTAATTAATACTCGAATTCGGCCTTTAAGCTAAGATCCAAACTTTTATACGAATGCGTTAAGGCGCCCGAGGAGATAAAATCCACCCCCGTTTTTGCATACGCCACAATTGATTCTTCTGTTATTCCTCCTGAAGCCTCAGTCTCGTAAACTTTTGAATCGATTAAAAGGAGCGCTTCTCGAATTTGATCAGGTGTAAAATTGTCCAGCATAATTCGGTCGACTTGTCCGACTTCAAGGACTTGTTTTAGTTCATCAAGATTACGTGTTTCAATCTCAATTTTCAAAGACTTGCTTTTTTCTTGTAAGTATTGATGGGTACGCTCAATGGCTTGACGAATTCCACCCGCATAGTCAACGTGGTTATCTTTAATCATCACCATATCATACAAGGCGAAGCGGTGATTGTGACCACCTCCAATTTTAACCGCCCATTTTTCCATTAAGCGAATTCCGGGAGTTGTTTTACGTGTATCCAATAATTGCGTTGGGTAATCTTCAATTAACCGCGCTAACTCATGTGTTTTCGTCGCAATTCCACTCATGCGTTGCATAAAGTTTAGGACCAATCGTTCGGCAGATAAAATTGAACGAGAAGAGCCAGATACATGCATAGCAATTTGACCCGGCACGACATGTGCACCATCTTCTTTTAAAATCTCTAATTGAAGATAAGGATCAACGCGGTGAAATATGAGCTCTGCTAATTCTACACCCGCCAAAACACCCGTATCTTTTACCAGCAATTTAGCTTTACCAGTAGCATTTGCTGGAACCGTTGCTAAACTTGTATGATCTCCATCCCCTATATCCTCAATCAATGCATTATCTACAATTTTGAGAATAGCCTCTTCTGTCAAATAGTCCATACTTCAATTTATTTTTTACCCGCTGCAAAAGTAATGACATCATTTTCAGTGATCTCAGCCCCGCATAAAATAATGAGTCGTTCTACTATATTTCTTAATTCACGAATATTACCTGTCCAATCAACTCCTTGTAAGGCTTTAAGCGCGCCCTCAGTAAATGTTTTTTGACTCATTCCATGTTCTTGACACAATTTTTCAATAAAATAATTCGCCAAAATCGGAATATCATCCTTGCGATCATTTAGAGAGGGAACGTCAATTACAATGACACTTAAACGGTGAAATAAATCTTCTCGAAAAGAACCTTCAGCAATCATTTTGCGCAAATCCTTATTCGTTGCCGCTACGACCCTCGGATTTACTTTGATATCCTTTTCTCCGCCAACGCGGGTAATTGTATTTTCTTGTAATGCCCTCAAAACCTTGGCTTGGGCAGAGGCACTCATATCCCCAATTTCATCTAAAAACAAGGTTCCTTTTGTCGCCAATTCAAACTTTCCTTGTTTCTGTTTCACGGCAGACGTAAAGGCTCCTTTTTCGTGACCAAACAATTCAGATTCGATCAATTCAGAGGGGATGGCCGCACAATTCACCTCAATGAAAGGTTCTTTATTTCGACCGCTATTTTCGTGTAATTGACGTGCGACTAATTCTTTTCCAGCTCCATTTGGCCCTGTGATTAGAACACGTGCATCTGAAGGAGCAACTTTTCCGATCATTTCACGGATATGCTCTAAGGGCTCAGAATTACCAATGATATTATAATTTTTCGACTGTCGCTTAATTTGCGTTTTCAAAACACGGGTTTCTTCAACCAATGTAGTACGATCCAAAGCATTTTTGATTGTAACCAAGATTCGATTCAAATCCAATGGCTTTTCGATAAAATCGTAAGCACCATTTTTAATAGATTCCACGGCCGTTTCAATATTACCATGACCCGAAATCATAATAATAGGTGTATCCAACCCATCATTTTTCAACTTCGTCAGCACTTCGATTCCATCCATTTGCGGCATTTTAATATCGCAAAAAATGACATCATATTTGTTGTTTTTTGCTTCTTCTATTCCAGCAATACCATCTTCCACTGATTCAACAGTATAGTTTTCAAATTCAAGGATTTCGGTTAAGGCTCTTCTGATGCTTCTTTCATCATCAATAATTAAAATTTTTGGCATAGTAAACATTCTAATGAAAATCGTACGACGTGTAAAGATATTAATTTTATTGATTCGGCTAGTGAATCGCTTCGTATAAGCGGTAAATTAATCCATAAAATAAACCCGTTTAAACCTCCTTTTCTCTTTATTAAACCTTATTTTTATCTCCCTAAACTACTTAAGCATGACAGAAAGACCCGTTACAATTATTGGAAATCAAGAATGGTGTGGATTCCCTGCCCTAAAAACGCCTGCAATTCGGGCGAGAATAGATTCAGGCGCCAGGACGTCGTCCATACACGCATCCGATATAAAGGTATTTTCTAAAGACGGTGAAGATTGGGTCAGTTTTGAAATTCGACCGATACAAGAATCTCCAAAAACGGCGATCAAATGCCAATCCAAAGTAATTGCTGTTCGCAAAGTTAAAAATACAGGAGGAACGAGTGAACTTCGTTATGTGATTAAGACGCCTATAAAAATGGGGGATGATACTTTTGATATTGAGTTGACTTTGGCTAATCGAGATGCCATGGGATTCAGAATGTTATTGGGTCGAGAAGCCATGAAAAATCGATTTATTGTCGATCCGGCTCAACTGAATTTATTGGGTGATTATTCGGAAGAAGAGATTAGCAATTTTTACAAATCGGTAAAAGAAATAAGCAGTGGCTTAAAGATTGGTGTTTTGGCGACCAATCGAGAATTGTACAGTAATAAACGCATCATGGAAGCAGGTGAAGAACGCGGACATGAAATGATTTTTCTGAATGCTGAACTCTGTTATATGAAAATGGATGCGTCATCACCTGAAATCAGATATAGAGACGGACGCATTTTGGAAGGTTTTGACGCCATTATCCCGCGTCTTCGCCCTTCAATGACTCATTACGGATGTGCACTTATTCGCCAGTTTGAATCCATTAATGCCTATAGTTTAAATACAGGTGAAGCCATCACACGATCGCGCGACAAACTCTATTCTTCTCAAATTTTTTCAAAAAACGGCATCAATACACCCATTACTGGATTTGCTAAATCTCCGCTAGACACAAAAGGTGTGATTCAAATGGTTAACGGTGCACCTTTAATTGTAAAGCTATTAGAAAGTACGCAGGGAAAAGGTGTGGTTTTAGCCGAAACAAGCAAAGCCGCAGAGAGTGTAATCAATGCATTTAAAAGTCTCAAGGCAAACATCTTAGTTCAAGAATTTATCAAAGAAGCGGGCGGAAAAGATATTCGTTGTTTTGTGATCAATAATAAGGTTGTTGCAGCCATTCAACGCGAGGCACAAAAAGGTGAATTTCGTTCAAATATTCACATGGGCGGAAAAGCGAGCGTAATCAAGATCACTGCGGAAGAGCGCAAGTTAGCCATTAAAGCTGCCCGTGTCCTTGATCTCCCCGTGGCTGGTGTAGACATTATTCGATCAAATAAAGGACCAATGGTGTTGGAAGTCAACTCTTCTCCTGGACTGGAAGGGATAGAAGGTGCAACAGGAAAAGATTTAGCAGGTTTAATGATTAAAGCAATTGAGCTAAAAATGAGATATGTTAAGCATTAGTCTAAGCCCATTCGTCTAAAAATAGTTTGTTCCGATAAACTTTATTAATATTTACACGTAAATTAAACTTTTATTTAGAGCTAAAAAAAGCAACCGCCCCACAAATTATGGTAACTCGGAACATTCTTGGATTAATCTTTATCGTTCTGTTATCTCTTCTCACCACTCCTGTGAAGTTGTGCGCACAACAAGCTGAATGCGTGCGATCAAAAATACCCCCTGGTGATGATAGCGCTATTAGCACGTTAACGCTTACAGATTGTGAATTACATGAAATTCCATCTCTATGAATCGGTTTTCAAGAACTCGATAGTTTAAACTTGAGTAATAATCTTATTCGTTATGCCACATTTGATTTGATACGTCATGGCGATAATCGATTTGCCATCCGGAGTAAATTCACATGGAAAAAAAGCCGGAATACTATCGACCACCTTATTTAACGTAAGATCCCAAATCTTTAATTGTAATTTATCGGTAGCAACGGCCAAATACTTACCTGTTGGATCATAGGCCATATTGTAAATTCGATTGACTTTTTGTCCGAGTTGTTTAAAGACACGTTTGCGTTTAAAATCAAATAAGGTAATGAGGGACATATTCGCTACAACGACTATTTCACCAGCTGGATGAGCAGTCATACATTGCGCGCTATAAGGTGTAGCGTCAATCTTTTGTCTCCCGATAATTTTTTCAGTGTTGTAATCAAAAATGACAAAATCTCCATTGTGGAGCGAAGCATATACAATCGGTAATTCACGATCAAAACTCAAACTAATAATCTTCGAATCATACTTCTTTGACTCAAATTGAAAAGTACCAGATTCAGTGTTAAAAATGCGTAAACGATCGTCTGAAAGCCATATGCAATATAGTTACCATTTACAGTGATATCCGAATTACTGAAGGGATATGTGTATTCGTCAAATAATTTTTTCGTGTAAATTACAGCCCCGTTAGTTGCATTAATTTTATAGACATTCCCAAGATGATCTAGTGCATAAATGAGTTAACGATTCTTATCGAAAACAAAATCCGTTGTATAGAAGTCTAACACTACTTCTGAGGTTAAAGTACTTAAATTTAATTTCGAAATGGCAGCATCTTCATTGATATAGTAGAGCAGGTTTCCATCACTAGAAAAACCCAATCCTCTTGCTGTTTCTGCGGTTCCTTTATAAATCTCTCTTCCTGAGACGACGTCCCATACCAACAGTTCTTCATTAAAAGACGTTCCTGCCAAAGTTCTATTATCCGGTGAAAAAGCAAGTTGCTCTACCCTACCGTCTGTTCCAGAAATTGTCCTGAATTCCATCCCCTTCGCTATATCCCAAATTTTTATTTGTTTATCGGTTGAGGCACTTGCTAAAAATTTCCCGTCAGGCGTTATCGCCATAGCATTCACCTGATCGCTATGTCCAGTTGTCAAAACGACATCCGCAGTCAATTGCCCTTTTGCGAGCGAAGACAGAAATAAAAATAGCAATGCTAACCTCATCCTTTTGTGGAAATTAACTAGTGGAAGTATCTAAAATCATGCCCCTCTTTAATATGAAGAAGCGATTCATAAATTAGGCGAATTCCATTTTCTACATCTTCCTTATGCGCCATCTCTACTGTTGTATGCATATAACGTAATGGTGTTGAAATTAAGACGGAAGGCACACCTGAGTTACTATAAGCAAAAGCATCTGTATCAGTGCCTGTTGCACGCGAAGCTGCAGCGCGTTGAAAAGGAATTTTGGCTTCTTCAGCTGCCGCTATGACCAGTTTCAATAAATTATTCTGCACCGCTGGACCGTAGGTTAACACCGGTCCGCGTCCATTTTTCAAATCACCTTGCACAATTTTGTTCAACATGGGAGTAGATGTATCATGGCATACATCTGTTACAATGGCCACATCTGGTTGAATTTTCTCAGCGACCATTTGTGCTCCTCTCAACCCCACCTCTTCCTGCACGGCATTGGTTATATAAAGTCCAAAAGGTAATTTCACTTTATTTTCTTTCAATAAACGGGCGACCTCTGCAATCATAAATCCTCCGATACGATTATCCAACGCCCGTCCCACAAATCGATTGTCATTTAAAATAATAAATTCATCTTCATAGGTAATCACACAACCTACATGAACACCTAGCGCTTCAACCTCAGCTTTGGAATCACAACCACAGTCCAGAAAAATATTTTTTAACGTAGGCGCTTCTTCTTTTGTTCCCCTTGTGTGAATTGCCGGCCAACCAAAAACAGCTTTAACAATTCCATTATCCGTGTGTATATTGACTCGTTTAGAAGGGGCAATTTGATGATCCGAACCACCATTTCTGCGCAAATAAACAAACCCCTCTTCTGTTATATAATGTACAAACCAAGATATTTCATCTGCATGAGCCTCAATTACAACACGGTAAGGAGCTTCAGGATTCACTATTCCAACAACAGTTCCATAATTATCTACCCAATAGTCATCAATAAATGGTTTAATGTAGGAAAGCCATAATTTTTGACCTTCTTGTTCAAAGCCTGTTGGTGATGCATTGTTTAAATACTTCTCTAAAAATTCACTTGATTTTTTCGTGATGATTGATTTTGATTTTCCCATAGACTAAAAGTAGACAAATCAACTGCAAATTAGAATTGAAGAACCATCTTTTTTTGAACGATTATTAACAATAACCATTTTCAAGCGCTTCCTACATTCGCTCTAAACTATACCATGTTATCTGCCAGATTGAAGATTCGCTTCGTCGAAATCAAAAGGATTTGGTAATAAACAAAACCAGTCTGCGCCTAATTTTCATACATTAAACAAGAACTTCGCAGAAGTATGAAACTTATTTATTTTTTGTTAATCATTTTTGCCTTCGACGCTCATGTGCAATTGCATATTTATTCTGCCCTTCCTTGTTCATGTAAGCTATACAGCAGTAGCAGATGCATTTGAATGCGGAGAATGGGATTCGTTACAACCTCAGAGCGCACATTCTCTTGATGGATCTTGACGACAGATTCGAGCTATATTGATTGCGAAATACCGGTTGAATTCCCTTTCTATGAACCTCATGCAGTTACAACTGTGATCAATAGTTTAACCTTACGCAATATCTAATAAGTTTCGCTTAAAAAGTTAATTCCAGCTGTTTAAAACGTGCATTTTTCGTAAATTTACATCATATTTATATGGATAATCTAGTCTTATGAAATTTCTTTTTTTAATTGTTCCCTTTTTTACTGCTCAACTTGTCATGGCACAAAATTATCAGTTATCTGATTTTTTCACCTATGATGCTACATTGGAGCAAAAAGTTGATGAAATATTTGATGGACTGAATGATACTGCTCGTGCAGGTCAAATGATCGTTGCTGCAGCTGGACGACTTGGTAAATCGCAAGAACATTTGAATGATTTATTGCGTAAAAATTATTTAGGGGGTATTCTTCTACTGAATGGCACGAAGGAGGGGTTTACAACAATGGTGCAAGACTTCAATGCATTGAATAAAAAAAACGGCGGACTTCCACTCCTCTATTCTGCAGATGCCGAGCCGAGTTTAATTGGCTATAAAATAAAAAACTGCACACCGGTCAAAAAGGCAAATGAAATGATCAGCCGCGCCGAGGTTAGAAAATTTGCAAACTCAATCTGTAAAGATTTAAAGGATATAGGAATCAATTATAATTATGCTCCCGTTGTAGACATGTCTCCAAACGAAGCCATTTCTTATCGTGCATTTGGTGACAACGCGGATACCGCCAAAATATGGTCACGCATTTTTATTGAAGAAACACAAAAACAAGGAATCGTTGCTACGGCGAAGCATTTTCCCGGTCACGGATACGTTGTCGGTGATACCCACAAACAATTGGTCTATATTGATGGTGAAATGCGCGAAGTAGATAATTATAAACCTTTAATTGAAGCGGGCGTTTTATCCATCATGGTGGCGCATATTGCAGTTAAGAATAATGCGACCTATTCAACAAATGATTTACCAGCTTCTGTCTCCCCTGCCATTGTAACTGGACTTTTAAAAGGTCAATTGAAATTTAAAGGATTAGTGGTAACAGACGCCATGAATATGGGGGGCGTTGCTTCAATTCCGAATTGTGAATTAAAAGCTGCCAAAGCGGGATGTGATTTAATTTTAATGCCTGTGGACGAAGAAAAGGCCTTGATGGATATTGTTGGTGAAATGGGAACCAATGAAGTCTTTAAAAAACAAGTATATGCAGCGGTCCGCAAAATTATTCGCCTTAAAATTTGTTTAGGTCTTCTTTAGACTGCAATTAATAAGTCAGGTCAAACCTTCCGCGTGAAAGCGTTTGATAATAATTTGTGTCAATTTTTATAATCGAGTCTTCGTCATAAAAAAACGTGTCCACATTTTGAAAGTGAAGTTCGAAGGTACCAGCAATTATTTTTTTTACAGAATCTTGGTAATCAATCGATAAAAAATTTGGAACCGATTCATCCAACCTACCCAGTTCATAAGAATATTCCGAATAGGTTGCTGTTTTAAAATAAAATAGATCGTCGAGTGAATCTTTCCTAAAATCAATTGTTAAGAGGTGGCTGGCCTTAATTTGCCCCATGTATTTTTTATAATAATATTCATGCACTACACGTAAATCACCATTTTCGAATTGATAAATTGAATCATTGCCGTTAATCTCACCACCGATTACTTGACCATCTTGTAGCAAATACCCCATTGTATTTCTACCTTCATGCGTCATTGGTGGCAAATTTTGAGGTTCGGGCTCACATGAATAGAGCGTCACACCGAGAATGAAAAAAGAAAAAGTAGACTTAATTAATTTCGCCATGGTTTTTAAATAATAATATTCATCTCCAAGTCAAACCGGCCTTCTCGTATCGATTTTTCTCTTCCGTTGTCATTGATTAAATCGAGATCAAAGGTTCCTGAAATTATAGCTGATTCGAGATCCAAATGTGTAATTTGCAATTTATTAAGGCCATCAGGCTTTATGCCATACCATTCAACATAGTCTGAAACGATCCACTCTTCCCCGGTATTATTAAAACTATATTCGCCGGGACCGAAAACACCTTCGTAAACAAAAAGTCTAAATTGAAAACCTCGATTGGAATTGGATAAAAAAAGATAACCCGTCGTTACGTTGTACGTGATTTCCTCTTGTCTACGTGCTATATAGGTGTCCTCATCAAGATAACAAGCAAAAATCCCTCTGCCGCGCTCTGTTGCATTAGGCAAACGTTGTTCTCCGTCTTTCAGTGTAATTTTTTTACACCCAACTGCCGCAGCGATCAAAATAAAAAAAACGATTCTTTTCATTATCTATAGTACGGGATAAAATAAAATGGTTGTCTCCAAAAAAATAAAATGCCACTCCAAAGCTTGAAGTGGCATTTTAAAAAGAAATCAAATCAACTTATTGATTACCCTTATTATAATCTGCTAAAAATTGTGCTAAACCAGAGTCTGTCAACGGGTGTTTCAATAAACCTGTGATTGAACTTAATGGTCCTGTCATTACATCAGCACCAATTTCAGCACAATTAATAATGTGCATGGTATGACGAATAGAAGCTGCAAGAATTTGCGTTTCAAAATTGTAATTATCGTAAATCAAACGAATTTGAGCGATTAGATCCAAGCCGTTTGTTGAAATATCATCCAATCTACCTACAAATGGAGAAAGATAGGTGGCACCAGCTTTTGCAGCTAATAGAGCTTGCCCTGCAGAGAAAACGAGCGTGCAATTTGTTCTGATTCCTTTATCTGAAAAATATTTAATCGCTTTGATACCATCTTTAGTCATAGGAATTTTAACAACGATATTGTCGTGTAATGAAGCTAAATTTTCACCTTCACGAATCATTCCTTCATAATCTGTAGAGATTACCTCTGCGCTTACATCTCCTTCAACGATATTACAAATGTCAACATAGTGTTTAAGGATATTATCTTGTCCGGTAATTCCCTCTTTTGCCATAAGAGATGGATTCGTTGTAACGCCATCCAAAATACCTAAATCATTTGCTTCTCTAATGTCGTCTAAATTTGCTGTATCGATAAAAAATTTCATTTTCTATTGTTTTAGTTTTTGACAAAGATAAGGCTTGAAGTTGAGACCTGACAAAATTTTATTAACAGAATATACACGTTGCCTATCTCAACAAAAAGATTTATTTTACACAACCGATACAACCCTTTTTAATCGATAAGCATCAGTATAAAAAAGAAAATATGAAAACTAAACGTTTATTTTTTGCCTCAACGTTATTTCTTTTGGCTTGTGGCAAACAACCTTTTGAAGTAGAAGGAGAAGCTGTTACATATACAGAAATGGCCGCTGGAGATTTATATGGAAACGGTGAAGAAGAAATTCCCGCTCAAGCTACTGCCATTTATTCTGCCGAAGTCTGGACCAATCTACTCGAAAAAATGAATGCTGTAAATGCTGTTGATGACAGTTTTATCGTTACGGACATTGATTTTGATACTGAAATGATTTTCGTGTTATTTGATGAGATTAAAGGAACAGATGGTCATCAAATTCGCGTTTCAAAAATGATTGAATTTGAAGATCAAATAATCCTTACAGTCGCTAAAAATGAACCGACTGAAGACGTTTTATCGACTGTGATAACCCAACCCTTTTATATCATTAAAGCAGCAAAAACAGAAAAAGCGATTATTTTTAACTAGTTAATCAGTTGGTGTAAAAGAAAAAACCATCAGTCGTATAACTGATGGTTTTTTTATATTTATTCATTCGAAATGTTCAAAAAAGTGGGTAAGCTACCTGTATCGCACCGCTCAACCATCTACCCTTGCTGCGTTCCCACCCTGGGGGAGTCAATAGGAGCTGGTCGTACAGGACTTACCCGCCACAAAAGTAGTAAACAAATCCCAAATTCCTTGTTGAATCGTGATTTTTTTCAGCAATTTTTTCTAAAAATTTTGAACGCCAATCGCTTAACCATAAATTTCGTGCATGGCAATTATCGCATCTCTCAATTCAGCTCTCAACGCCTTTGGCTTAACCACTTCAATTTGAGGTCCGTAAGACATGAGTGTTCGTTTCAATTCTTCAGACACAATAACAGTTAACGAAAATGTTGTCCTCCCAGCTCCTTCTTTCACGACGACTTGACTACTATGTAATGGCTGTGATTGTAGGTATTTCGAACCGATTTTATCAATTTTGAAAACCACATTCACCGGTTTCGACTCATTTGCCGTAATTCCGATCGAATTTTTAAAATAATGATCTGGATTAAAATCAACAGGTGTATAATAATGCTCTTCTGTTAATTCTAGGTTTGAAATGCGATCCAAGCCAAACGTGATGACCTTTTTTTTATCGAGGGCAAAACTAATGAGGTACCATCTGTTTCTGTATTCTTTGAGTAATAGCGGAAGCACTTGACGCGACTTTGTTTTTTCATTAATGAAACTTGTATAATCGAATTGTGTGACTTGTTTCTCCTTAATTGCCTTTAAAAAGAGCGGTAACATTTCATTTCCTCTAACCTCATCTTGCACCGTTTCGAACTGTACAAAATTATCGACCGAATCCTCCATTGGATTGGATGAAATATTCACCCGGTCAAAGATTTTATCGATGGCAAAACCAAACTGTTTAAACAAACCAACATCTCTAAATTGCATTAATGTTTTGGAAGCAAACCGAATGGCTTCAATATCATCTTCGCTCAACGGAATTTTATCAATGCTGTATTCTGGATCTTCGTAATAATACCCTTTATCCAATTTGCTATATTTTATTGGCGCGTCAAATTCATCACGCATGGCTCTCAAATCTTTTTCAATGGTAGAATCACAGATATCGGCCCCTACATCACTTCCAAACAATTCCTCCTCACAGGCTCTTCTCAAATCTTCTTTAGAAGGATGAGGACGGTAAAGATTTCTGAGACAACGATCTATAATCCGATAGCGAATTTGCGCATTTTTGATTCTTGACATGTGTAACTATTTTGCGTTCTCTACTTATGATAATAATCGCTAAAACTATTCTAATTTAGCGGAATCAGGCGGACTTGTTCCGATTTTTGCTAAAAAAAAGTTAAAGTTCGTCTTTGGATTCTATAAAGTTAGAAAACATATTAATTTTGCGGTCTATGAAATGGTTAATAATTGGATTTTTTGTATTGTTTTCGCTTAAAAGCGTAGCACAGACAACCACTTCTTCACATCATGTGTCGCGGGACAGTTTAACGCTTTACGCGCAAGAGTTGATTGGCATTCCTTATAAGTACGGAGGTAGTTCAACCACTGGTTTTGATTGCTCAGGATTTGTACATTATGTTTTTTCTCATTTTAAAATTGATGTTCCACGTACCAGCAGAGCATTCAAAAGTCAAGGAATTCCTGTTGAAACTGCTGAAGCGAATCCCGGAGATGTGATTCTGTTCACGGGTACAAATTCAGCCGTGCGTGAAATAGGACATGTCGGCATAGTACTGCAGAATAAAAATGGAACAATCGATTTTATTCACAGCAGTTCATCAAAAAATCATTGGGGGGTCACTATTACACGCTTCAATGAGAGTGGATATGTAAAACGTTTCATGGGAATCGTAAATCTTTTATCATGAGAAAGACTTTAATCATCATTATTGGTGCCATTCTATTCACTGCCTGTAAGAATGAAAACCAAGATAAAAATCTTATAGAAGAAGGTAACTTAAAGAGTATTGAATCTGTTGACACCTGTCTATGCGACGATCTTTTCGTAGATAGTTTGGGTATTTATTTCAAGGACGACACACCGTATAATGGTGTTTGCGTTCACAATTATCCTGAATCAGATCAAAAATACATGGTGAAAGGAATCATGAATGGGAAGCTTCACGGTAAAGTAATTTATTACGACAATCGTGGGGAGGTTCTGGTTCAAGAAGTCTATGAAAATGGTCAAAAGAAAAGAACTGGAGACGGTGCACCTATGACCTGTGATTGTTCGGAATTAGAGATTAAGAAGATACCGGGTGAATCCATTCAACGTTCATTTCTAGAAGAGATACCTTTTTCAGGAACATGCACTAAAAAGTTTCCTGAAAGCGACCAGGTTTATATGGAGGCACATTATAAAAATGGATTGCAAGAAGGCTTTACTAGTTATTATAACCAAATGGGAAAAACCTTGTACATGGAAAAGTATGAGCACGGTGAACTCTTAAAAATAATTCACCAATAAATCGCCAATTAATTTGATTCTACCTTCGCAAACTTCTCTTCGCGAAAACCAAATAATTGATAAAATTTAATCGCTTTCATCACACTGACAGGAACATCTTCTTCCCAGCTAGAAACGCCCGAATGTATTTTTGCCAAAACATCATCTGACAAAATATGCAGCAGGCTCGAATCAAACTCAGTGATATTATCAACCTTATTTGTCTTTTGCATATAATCGAGCAACCCTCTTAGATGTTCTGGAATTTCAAAATTATCTACTGTGTACAATTCACCCGTTTCCACATTAATTGCTGGATAAACATACATTTTAATATTGTGTCCGAAACCTCTACCAAATGCTTCCAATAAGCCTCCATTGAGCGTATTGTAATACTTCTCGTCAAAAATGGTTTGCAAGTTATAGATCCCCAAAAGCACTCCAATCTTTTTATTTTGCGTAATTGAAGAAAGGTATTCGATCATTTTATAATGCTTCAAATAGTTAGAAATCATTACCGTATAACCCATTGAGCACAGTAATTCTGCTCGATCAATAAAATCCTTATCCGATATTTTGCCGTCTGCCGTCAAATCTTTTAAGGTTAACTCAAGTAAAAGGCATGTATTTTCGGCATCCACATCTTCTTCTGCCAAATATTGCTTTGTACCAGACTCAATCATGTCCACATGCACCTTTGTCATAGGTCTAAACCTACCGCGCATCAGTAATACATTTTTCTTATATAAGGCCGTACGTGGTTGTAAAACAGCACCACTTTGATCAAACATAGTCGCATCTGTTAAGCCCATTTTCACGAGTTTCAACGCAATGATACGATTATCCAAGCGTTGCAAATCGGCACCAGAAACACGGAGCATATCTATCTCAACGCGTGAGCGCGGCAAACGATGGGTTAAGGCCTCCAAAAACTCTTCGATACTATTATGCTCAAAATAAGCGGCATGAAGAAGATTTACACCTAAAATACCAAGCGCCTCTTGTTGTCTTTTATTACTTGTATCATGCATTTTTATGTGCATGACAATTTCATTCGGAGTACTTTCTATTTCGTCCTGAAATTTGAGACCAATCCATCCTTGCCCTTGATTCGTTTTATGATAATTTAAAGATTCTACCGTGTTCGCGAAAGCGAAAAAGCGACTTGCTTTAGCACGTTCGTGCAAGGTTTGTTCCAGTGTTGAATACTCTTTATCCAACATCTGCATCAATCGGTCTTCACACACATAGCGTGCACATTTGCCGTACATACTATCACTTACTTTCATATCATACGCCGAGTGCGTATAGGCAATTGTTCCCGAAGAACCACCTGCTTTGAAAAAATTTGCAGCAACCTCCTGCCCTGCCCCAATTTCAGCAAACGAACCGTAAATATCGCTACGTAAATTGATTTTTAGCGCCTTCTCCTCTGTTGTTAATCTTCTTTGTTCTGACATTTTATTTCACTTTTTGCAAACATATGCTTTCTTCACTTCTCTCAATCAAACGAAAAATAAGGTGTAAAAATACATATTTTAAACGAACCTATCGTTAATTTAGTATTCAATCAGGTCGCTTTTTTTACAGGATAATCCTATTCTTTTCCGCTCCAAATCAAGGCTTACCACCACTACATGCACTTGATCTTGTAGATTAATGAAATCAGTTGGATGAGCGACAAATTCATCTGCTAATTGCGTTTTATGAATTAAACCATTTTCCTTTATCCCTAAATTAACGAAAGCTCCGAAATCGGTTACATTTGTCACTATTCCGTTCAACCGCATTCCGACTTTAAGGTCGGCAATTGTCTTAATTTGAGCAGAAAACTCAACAATCTGAGCCGATTCACGCGGATCCTTTCCCGGTTTTTCTAATTCGGTCAAAATATCCTGCAACGTATATGCACCTACTTCTGACTCTAAATCTGATTGAAGTGACGTTCTGAGTTGAGCAACAACCTCTCTTTTTCCGATTACCGCATCCAACTCAAACCCTGCTTTTTTAACAGCTGATTTCACCAATTTATAGTGTTCGGGATGAACTGCACTATTATCCAAAAGATTCTTACTCCCTGGCACCCGAAGGAAACCTGCACTTTGCTGAAAAGCCGCCGCTCCCAAACGCGGTACTTTTTTCAATTCATCTCGTGAGCTAAATCCTCCAATCTCACTTCTATATTCGACAATACTCTCTGCTAATTTGGGACCTAAACCCGAAACATAGGCCAATAAATATTTTGAAGCCGTATTTAAATTTACCCCCACCTTATTCACTGCTGACAGTATAACATGATCCAATTGTTTTTGCAATTTCGTTTGATTCACATCATGTTGATATTGTCCCACACCTAATGATTTAGGATCAATCTTAACTAACTCAGCCATTGGATCCATTAATCGTCTACCAATTGACACTGCACCGCGAACGGTAACATCAAAATTTGGAAACTCTTCTCGCGCGATTTTGGAAGCTGAATAAATAGAAGCTCCATCTTCTCTTACAGTGTAAACCACCAATTCACGATCGAATCGTATGCCACGAATAAACGCTTCTGTCTCTCGCCCTGCTGTTCCGTCCCCAACAGCTATTACTTGTATTTTATAGGCTTGGACTAATTCTGCAATTTTTGAGGCCGCTTTTCCCGATTCACGCTGCGGAGGGTGTGGATAGACATTGGCGTTATGCAAGAGGTCGCCATTTTCGTCTAAACAGACAACTTTACAGCCTGATTTAAAACCTGGATCGATTGCTAGGACACGTTTTGAACCAATCGGTGCTGCCATAATTAAATTCTCCAAATTCTTAGAAAAAGTGCCTATTGATTGGTCATCCGCCAATGCTTTGAAGTGATTCTTCGTTTCCGTTTCCAAGGCGGGTTGTAGTAATCTTTTATAGGCATCCTTGACGGCTTTTTCTACAAGTTCACCTGCGGCGTTCTGCTGTTTCACAAAAAAACGATTCAACCAATTCATTGTAAAATCGACGTTCGGTTCAATCTTTAATCGTAAATATCCTTCATCTACACCTCTCAATAAAGCCAAAAGTCGATACGAAGGGCAAGAAGAAATGCGTTGAGAAAATTCAAAAAAATCACGGTACTTTGTAGCTTCTTCCTCTTTGGATTTGACACTTTTACTCGTCATAATGCCGTGCTCCAAAAAGGAAGCTCGCAAGCGCTCACGGACAATTTCATTTTCATTGATCCAATCGGCAATAACAAATAAGGCCCCTTCGATTGCCGCCTCAGCATTCGGATAATCTTTCGATAAAAAACGTTGTGCAGCTGAATGCGGATCGAAATTATCTTGTTTCATGATTATTTTTGCCAAGGCATCTAATCCAGCTAAACGGGCAGATTCGCCCTTCGTTTTTCGTTTTGATTTATAAGGCAAGTACAAATCTTCTAGTCGATTTAAGTCAAAACTTTCTTGAATTTTAGCCAATAGTTTTTCCTCCTTAATTCCTTTCTCTGCAAGCACGTCCAAAATATAATTTTTGCGTTTAAGGATTTCATCATACCCTTCACTTGCCTCCTTTATTCTTAAGACATCAACCTCATCCAAATTACCCGTTGCCTCTTTTCGGTAGCGCGCAATAAAAGGGATTGTTGCCCCTTCATCCAATAAACCAATTGTTTTTCTGATCGGGTTCGCAGCAATTCCTGTCTGTTTAATGAGATACTCTTCTTTCGTCATTCTGTGTTCTAATTTCATTTCAAAATAGGAGCCTAATTTAAGCAATTAAGCTTACTTTAGTAGAGCCTTCTACGGCGTATTTATAAGCGAAATGAATGACGACTCTCGTCTAAACGGATTTAAAAAATGAATGAAACCTTCAAAAGCCTGAAAGTAGTTGAATTAGCAAGTGTCCTGGCCGGTCCTTCCGTCGGTCTATTTTTTGCCGAATTGGGTGCCAAGGTTATAAAGGTGGAGAATAAACGAACAAACGGAGATGTGACCCGTTCGTGGAAATTACCGAGTGAAGATAAAAATTCGCCCATCTCGGCATATTATTCATCCGTTAATTTTAATAAGGAATCTCTTTTTTTAGATTTAACTCGTTCTAGTGATCAAACTATAGTTCATGCACTTCTAGAAGATGCTGATATCCTGATTGTGAATTTTAAGCATGGAGATGCTGCTAAATTCAACCTCCATTATGAGCAAATAAAAGCACTTTATCCAAGATTGATTTATGCGGAAATTTCGGGATTTGGCGAGGAGAGTGATCGTGTTGCTTATGACTTAATTCTGCAGGCAGAAACCGGGTTCATGTCAATGAACGGAACGCCAGACTCGGGTCCCGTTAAGATGCCAATCGCTTTTATTGACTTATTGGCTGGGCATCAATTGAAAGAGGGCGTACTTTTGGCACTTTATGAAAGAGATGTATTGAAGAAAAGTGGTTGTTGCGTAACCGTTTCGCTTTACGACGCTGCACTTGCATCTTTGGCTAATCAAGCGACAAATTGGCTAATGGCTGGACATATTCCTGAGCGCATAGGGAGTCAACATCCAAATATTTCTCCGTATGGTGAATTGTTTGAAACGAAAGATGGAGCATTGGTTACCTTCGCAATTGGAAGTGATAAACAATTTAGACACCTCTGTGAAGTATTGGAAAAACCAGCCTTGGCCGATCATCATTTATTCGCCTCAAATTCGCTGCGTGTGGTGAATCGAAATTTTTTGAAAACACTTTTATCTGAAGCTGTTCTGATGTTCGAGGTTGATCCACTTTTACAGGCATTATTCAATCAGTTTGTACCAGCCGCTCGAATAAAAACCATGAAAGAAGTATTTGAAACACCAGAAGCAAAGAAATTACTTGTTCACGGTAAAATTGAAAATATTGATACAACTAGCGTTAAAACGGCTGTTTTCAGCATCAAGAGATAACTTATTTTTTGCGCTTAATCTGCTTTTTGATGCGATCATCAATGAGTCGAACGAGTAAACGCGCCGATTTAGAATCGACTCTCCTACCGAATGAAATCTTCTTTTTTTGATGGTTAAAAACGATTGCATCTGACCCCATTGCCCAATAGGCATTTTCAAAAAAATTACTGAACGACGTTTCTTCCTCTATACGTTGTTGAAAATCCTTCATATTCTCAAAAAAGAAACGATTCGCTTTTCCATAAGACAGGATTGATTTTTTCAACGTAAATCCATCTCCATCAATTCGTACGAGCTCTTTCCCAAAACGATACCACAACAGAGCTTTCAGTGTTTTATATTCAAAATAGGCCCAAAAACTTAAAAAGACAACGGCATAAATGATTTGATTTCGAATGTCTTCGTTTGTTGGTGCGACATCATATTGCAAACTGGAAAAATCAGTCATCAACATATAAATCATAACCAATCCGACAAATGTAAAACCAGCTACCCAAAGTGTCAAGAAAATTTCTTTCCACCAAACCCTTACGGGTTCAATTACGATTGTTGTAATCTGATCCTTATCCTGAATGCTAATGCGATCTCCTATCCAATTCACCATGTTCTTTTATCAATGAGGTCAACCTAAATTGATTCAATCTATTATTTCATTTGGATCAAGGTGTAATTGTCGTATTTAACAATATACACGTGCTGATTTTCTCTGCCTGAACCTGCTTGCGTTAATCTAAATTCAAAATTATTTTGAGTGAGCTCCATACGGTGCTCAGCAATCGCCAAATCAAAATTTGTTCCGTATAAATGCAATGCACTTAAAAAGTACATCCCATAATCGAAGCCTTGGCATGAGTACACATTTGGATCGGTGCCGTATGTTGATCTGAACGTTCGAATAAAATCAATACTTGCTGGAGTTGAATAATCCATATAACGATAAGAAGCATAATGCTGATACGTCCTGTTTCTATACTTCACATCTAAATCGTCAAACTTATTCCATTCTTCTAAACCAAACGCAATGACCTTAAAGTTTTTCGCGTAAGGATTCATATTGATGACTTTGTTCAAACGACTCATTGCACCAGAAACAAAGGTTAAATTCGTTGAAGGAATCAATACTATATTTGTCGTGTCTGACTTCAATAATGCATTTATTTCTCTGCCACTACTGCTGCCTAGCCCTGTTTCAATCACTTTCACATTATACGTCCCAGTCATGCCAGTCATCTTCGTATTAAACCGTTCAAGTACGCGTTCAAATAAAGCGACATCAGCTGGCGACGTCGGTTTAATGAGAATAATATTATGCTGCTTATGATGCTCCAAAATATAATCAACCGTTCCGTCTAACAAGGTCATATTAGAGGCTACTCCTTTATATACATATGGATTTTCGTACAATACATCAGAATCCGAATTAAAGGGCAGCACAATTCTGATTTGGCGTTGCGCACAAAGTTTTGCTGTATAATCAATGGTATTGCGAGAAATAGGACCTACGACCAAATCCATTTCATTAAACTCGGGCTGTGCCAAAATCTTTCCAATTGCCGAAGTGTCTTTACGTGTATCATAAATAAAGATTTCAACATTCAATCCTGCATTTGAAAGTGAGTCAGCTGCTAATAAAAATCCTTGGTAAAAATCAAAGGAGATTTTCGTAGTCGAATACATTTCACGCACTTCATCTGCCGTAATTGGCTTCGACATGACTTGATCATTTTTATCCAACATCAGCGGTAAAAGAAGTGCCACTTTATAGACCTCTTTAAACCGCTCTAACTTATCCACTAAGACAACTGAGTCTTGTGGCTTTAAGTTTGTTAGATCCTTTTCGATCACCTGGTAATTTACGTTTTTAACGGGAATTTTGATCAGATCACCTTTTTTAAGGCGGGTACTTTTTAGATTATTTAAGGACATAATGGTATCCTCAGTTACCATATAGCGTCGCGCAATTGAGTATAATGTCTCATGTTCTAGCACGGTGTGCACCACTATAGAGTCCTCCAAAGAAACCTTCACTGTCGGTTCAGGTTTATCTTCGATTCGTTGAACAGGATCCGTTTGAATAACCTCACTCTGCACAGCTCCCCCCGCATTTTGACGTGGTACGACAACGACTTGACCCGGACTGATTCCTTCAGAAAGGTTGGAATTCATTTGCATTAAATCGTCCACCGAACAATTGTATTTGCGAGAGATACCGTAAAGTGTTTCGCCTTGTTGCACCGTATGTTTATCGTAAAACTTAGGGTCTCCAATGATAACTGGAATGAGAATACGTTGCCCAACCGTTAGGTCATTTGATAAGCCTTCGTTCTCCGCCAAGAGTGTTTCGATACTCGTACTGTACAATTGGTGAATACCATATAAGGTATTTCCTTGCTGTACAATATGTACATAATATTTTTTACCGTTTATCGTTTCCACGGGGGCGGCATCTGGTTGAGCCCAACCCGCTAAAGTGAATCCTAAAATAAGAAGTAATAATGCAAACTGCTTTTTCATTTTCTAATAGTCTAAGTACTGAGCAAAGAACCTAATTATTCCCACTCGATTGTTGCAGGCGGTTTAGAACTAATGTCATAGGTTACTCGGTTAATTCCTTTTACATTATTGATAATTTCGTTCGAAATCTTCGCCAAGAAATCATAAGGAAGGTGACACCAATCGGCAGTCATTCCATCTGTTGAACTAACTGCTCGAAGCGCAACTGCATTTTCATACGTACGCTCATCCCCCATTACTCCAACCGTTTGAACAGGGAGCAAAATAGCTCCAGCTTGCCAAACGTCATCATATAATTTCCATTTTTTCAATCCTTCAATAAAGATATAATCCACCTCTTGCAAAATCCGTACCTTTTCGGCTGTAATGTCCCCTAAGATACGAATTCCAAGTCCTGGACCAGGAAACGGATGACGCCCTATAATTGCTTCAGGGATTCCCAAAGCACGACCGACTCTTCTTACTTCGTCTTTAAATAATAATTTCAAAGGCTCAACCACTTTTAATTTCATAAAGTCTGGCAAACCACCAACATTATGGTGAGATTTGATTGTCGCCGACGGTCCACCTGTTGCTGAAACTGATTCAATCACATCCGGATAAATCGTTCCTTGCCCCAACCACATTGCGCCTTCTACTTTTTTAGATTCTTCATCAAATACATCAATGAATACGCCTCCAATTATCTTTCTTTTCTTTTCTGGATCTTTTTCATTTGCCAAACCTGCATAAAATTTATCCTTCGCATTAACACCTTTGACATTTAGTCCAAGACCTTTATATGATTCTAAAACTGCTTCAAATTCATTTTTACGTAAGAGACCATTATCAACAAAAATACAGTATAAGTTTTCGCCAATCGCTTGGTGTAAAAGTGTTGCTGCAACTGTCGAATCCACTCCGCCGGACAGGCCAAGTATTACGCGATCCGTTCCGATTTGCTCACGAAGTTTTGCAATCGTTACATCAATAAACGAATCAGGTGTCCATGTTTGCTGACATCCGCAAATTTCGACAATAAAATTTTTCAGTAATTGCTGCCCATCTTCAGAATGATAGACTTCGGGGTGGAATTGAATTCCGTATGTCGCCTCATTCTTTACTTTAAATCCTGCATATTCAACATCCGAAGTACTGCAAATAACGTCAAAGTCCGCTGGAATTTTTTTGATCGTATCGCCATGACTCATCCAAACTTGAGAATTGATGCGAACACCTTTCAATAAATCACATGTATCGTCTACGAAATCAAGATTTGCTCTTCCATATTCGCGAATTTTAGACGGTAAAACTTCACCACCAAAATGATTCGCCATAAATTGCGCTCCAAAGCAGACTCCCAATAAAGGAACTTTCCCTTTATATAGTTCGATTTGAGGAACTGGTGATTTTTCATCTCTCACTGAGAAAGGTGACCCTGAAAAAATAACTCCTTTTATATTTTCGGTTAATTCTCTTGGTTTATTCCAAGGAATTATTTCACAATAAACATTGAGTTCTCTCAGTCTACGCGCAATAAGCTGTGTGTATTGCGAACCGAAATCTAAAATTAAAATTGTCTCTTGCATACCGCAAAGATAAAAACAAGAATGGGTATAGAAATGATTTTCTTCTGAAATTAATTATTTGCGGTAAAATCCATTAAATTCGTTTAGAACCTAACTTATTTTAGTGTAAAATTATTCTCCAACCACTCCGTTAAATTCTCTTTTTGAGGTTTCCCATAAAATTCGGCCAAATACGCCGTAATTTCTTGCACTTTCACGTTACTTTCTTTATCTGCGAATTCATCAATAATGATCTCGATTTCATTTTTAAGCTCACTAAGATCTGGAAAGACAGGTTTAAATTCACTTATCTTAATAGATGTTTCACCTTCGCGATAATACAGTGCCATTTCTACACGCTGAACAGCTATGGGTTCACCGTCTATTTTGAAAATTTCATTTTTAGAAAGAATCAGCTGATTATTTTCGGTAAAGTCTAATTTTTTTCGAATTTTCTCGCCTTCATACTCATAACTCAAGTAGAAGAAATGGCCTGCATCCATTGGGAAATTCTCTCGCCCAATCTGAAGGGCAACCTCATCCAACACGAGATAATCTCCTGTAAAATGATTTTGAAGATCAATTAAATTAATCAAAGCACCCGATCGTGAAGATATATTATTGGCAGCTGGCAGAATCTTAGTTTGTCCTTTTTCCGCAGCAGAAAGCACAAAGCGGCCTTTCAAACTACTTATAACAGCTGCCCGCGATTGAGGTGAAGTAAAATTGAGTTGGGTACCTGAAATAAAAACATCACCACTCTTCATATCTGCGTTTGTCCGCTGAAAAATGATGCGACCATCCACTTTGATGACTTTGTACTTGACGGTTTCGGCCAATTTACGTGCTTCTTTTGTTCCGATTGAGGAAACAAGAGAGCTTAATAAAAATAGAAGGAGCATTGAGAAAACTAATTTATTTTTCATTTCTATTTTACTTTTTTTGTTTGCGATTTCATAGATCAATAATTATTCCACAATTAAAGTTCATTTTGAAATTGAAGCAATTTTGATTTCAATGTTTCTAAAAGTTGAATCACATCAGGCTGATCACGCTGCTCGATTTGTTCCCCTTTCTTCAGCTTTTGTTTGGCACCTTCTAAAGTATATCCTTCGATTTTGACCCATTGATAAATTTTTTGAAAATTGAGGACATCTTTTTTCGTGAAAAGACGGTTCCCTTTTTTATTTTTACTCGGTTTAATGATCGTAAACTCCTTTTCCCAAAAGCGAATTAAAGAGGTGTTTACATTAAACATGTAGGCTACTTCACCGATTGAATAGTACAATTTGGTTAATTCTATATCTGTATTTACGCCGACCATATTTATAAAAATAGCGAAAATAATAAAGACATCCTAGTTTGCAAACAATTAAAGGTTGAATATTTGCTTCACCTATCGTATTTCTAATCGCTTAGCAATACCTATCTTTGTAAAAAAAAATGAATGTCCTCTTTTAAGTTTAGAATCCTAATTGATACCGCTAGTAACGAAGATATTTTTCGTGATATTGTTATCGGACGCAGTGATAATTTTGAAGTTTTTTATCGCGCAATTATTGCTGCATTTGATTTTACGGGTGATCAGCTCGCTTCTTTTTACGTTAGTAATGACAATTGGGACAAAGGACAT